>NZ_RHQO01000014.1:0-98670 GCF_003935475.1 Pseudomonas sp. p99-361
CGAATTGCTTGATTCGATTTGTTAAAGAGCGGTTGGTTAAGAGCGTTTCGTCTCAACCGAGGCGCGCATTCTACGCTCTCCTCATTTGCTGTCAAGCGTTTATTTTGAAGTTTTTTACCGCTGCTTTCTTTCGAAAGCCAACAACTTCAACAACTTACCGCTTGCCTCGAAGCGTTGATCGCTGCGAGGAGGCGAATAATACGCGCTTTGAATCCAGAGTCAACACCTTGTTCCAAAAACTTTTCTCAGCCGTTTCGCCCATCCCCCGGCAACTAATGAAATCGCCACGAATCTGTAGAGAACCCCACCACGGAGCGAAGCGGCCATGAGTGTCGAGCAAAGCGAGAAAACCCCAGGGCTTTCGGCAGATGAAGAGCAGGAAGTCAGCCACAACCAGCCGCCACGAGCGGCAGTGCTGCACGAGACCATTCGCTATCAGGGCGATCAGGAACTGGAACGGACCCTCGCCGCCTTGTGGTGGTCGGCTGTCGCCGCCGGTTTGTCGATGGGCTTGTCCCTGATGGCCATGGGACTGTTCTATGCCCGCCTGCCAGAAGGTGAAAGCGCCCAGGTAGTCGCCAGCATCGGCTACAGCGCCGGCTTCCTTGCCGTGATCCTGGCCCGCCAGCAACTGTTTACCGAGAACACCCTGACTGCGGTGCTGCCGGTCATGACCAGCCCTACCCTTGCCAACTTCGGCCGCCTTCTGCGGCTTTGGGGCGTAGTGCTGCTGGGCAACCTGGCGGGTACCCTGCTGGTGGCCTGGGTGATGCTCGAGCTGCCGATCTTCGACAGCAAGACCGACATGGCGTTTCTGGAGATCGGCCGCAAGGTCATGAGCAACGACATCAGCCAGATGTTCGCCAAGGGCATCGTCTCGGGCTGGATGATCGCCACCATGGTATGGATGATCCCGTCGATGGAGAACGCCAAGATCTGGATCATCCTGATGATCACCTACCTGATGGCCATTGGCGACTTCACCCATATAGTAGTGGGCTCGGTCGAGGTGTCCTACCTGGTATGGGCCGGCGAAGAAACCTGGCGCAGCTTCTGGCTGGAGTTTGCCTTGCCGACACTGGCCGGCAACATCATAGGCGGTAGTTTCATTTTCGCGCTCATCAGCCACGCTCAGGTGCGCAGTGACAGTGGCAAGGCACCCTCGCGGCTGTTGGAGCACGAGCGGGCGCAACGCCAGCGCAGCAAAGACGACACCAAGTGACACTAGCGCGCCGCAACGCTTCGCTCATTCTTCAGGCTGCGCTGACGCACCGGGCGGGGCTGCCACCAGTTCTGCCCGGCATGCGGCGAGTCGAGGCTCACCCGCTCGCCCATCTGCGGCGTACTGAGCCGTACCTGGGCCTGGCTTGCCAACGCCAGGATGCGCTCGAAGGGTTCCTGCCAGCCGTGGGTGGACAAGTCGAACGTGCCATTATGGATCGGCAGCATCCAGCGCCCGCGTAAATCCAGGTGGGCCTGCAGGCTCTGCTCTGGCTGCATGTGCACATCAGGCCAGGCGAGATTGTAGGCGCCGGTCTCGACCAGGGTCAGGTCAAACGGCCCAAAGCGCTCGCCAATCAGCTTGAACCCGTTGAAATAGCCCGTATCGCCACTGAAGAACACCCGTACGCCTTGGTCGATGATCACCCACGACGCCCACAAGGTGCGATTGCTGTCCAACAGCCCACGCCCGGAAAAGTGCTGGGCCGGGGTAGCAATGAAACGCACACCCTGCACTTCGCTTTCCTGCCACCAGTCCAGCTGACGCACCTTCGCTGGCGCAACGCCCCAACTGATCAGCAGCTCACCCACGCCAAGCGGGGCCAGGAAAACCCCGGTTCGCGAGGCCAGCTGGCGGATTGCCTGCTCGTCGAGGTGATCGAAATGGTCGTGCGACAACACCACCGCCGCCAGTGGCGGCAGTTGGTCCAGCCCCAGCGGGGGCGCATGGAACCGCTGCGGGCCGGCCCACTGCACCGGTGAGGCGCGTTCGGCGAATACCGGGTCGGTAATGAAGAAGCGCCCCCGCAACTTCAGCAATACCGTGGAATGGCCCAGCCGCCACAAACTGCGGTCTGGCGCATCGAGCACCTGCTGGCGGGTCATCGGTTGCAGGCTGACCGGCGTGGTTGGCCGGCTATTCGGCGGTTTGCGCAGGAACAGGTACTTCAGACCGATGCGCAGCTTCTTCAGCACGCCATCTTTCGGTAGCTGCGCCTGATTGTGAAAACGCCCGTCACGCTGGGGCGCCGGGTCACCGGCAGCATTGGCCAAAGGAACCATCAGCAACACTCCTAGCAACAGGAAAGTCCGCATGTTACCCCACAGTGATCGCATCAACCGTGAATTGGCTTGTAAGGTCATTTTTCAGTGGGGCGACACTGTTCGACAATATTCATGCGATTTATGCGATAAACGGTACCCCGGCAGAAGAACATGACCATGATGCACAGCCGCAGCGGCAAAGGCCTTTCGTTCGTCAAGCGCATCTACCCGCCACGTGTGGTGGGCATGGGCATCGGCCTGTTCAGCGTCATGGCTGGCGTGGCCCCGCAATCCCCGCCCACCTGGGTGTGGGGCCTGATGCTGTTCAATGGCCTGTTGTGGCCCCACGTCGCCTACTTGTGGGCGAGCCGGTCGGCAACCCCGTACCGGGCCGAGCAACGCAACCTGTTGCTGGACTCGCTGCTGGGCGGTTTCTGGGCCGCCGCCATGCACTTCAACCCGCTGCCGACCGTGACCGTGCTGTCGATGATGACCATGAACAACGTGGCCGCCGGGGGCCGGCAATTGGTGCTCAAAGGGGCTGTTGCGCAACTGGCCGGGATTCTGGTCGGCACCCTGCTGCTCGCCCCAGGCCTGCAATTGAATGCCACTGCACTGCAGATATACGCCTGCCTGCCCATGCTGACGCTGTACCCCCTGGCCCTGGGCTGGGTGTGCTACCGGCTGGCAATCCAGCTGGGCGACCATAAACGCCGGCTCAGCGCCCTGAGCCTCACGGATAGCCTCACCGGGTTGCTCAACCACGGCGCCTGGAAAGACCTGTTGCTCGTCAAATACCAAAAATGCAAACAGCAAAAGGCACACGCGGTGATCGCCTTGATCGACATCGATCATTTCAAGACCATCAACGACACCTTTGGCCACGTGGTTGGCGACTGCGTACTGCGCCAGCTCAGCGCCGAGCTGCGCCGCAACCTGCGCGAGTGCGACCAGGCCGGGCGCTACGGTGGCGACGAATTCTGCGTGATCCTGCCTGGCACCAGCGAAGCCCAGGCCTGCCAGATCATGGAACGCCTGCGTGAGCAGGTTTCCGGGTATCGCAACGCGCAGCTCCCTCACCTGCGCATCAGCCTGAGTATTGGCCTGTCGCCTTTCAATGCCAGCCTGGAGTCACCGGAACATTGGCTGCAAGAGGCAGACAAGGCGCTATACACTGCCAAGCACGCTGGCCGCGACCGGGTGAATTTTGCCGGTGGCGCAGCTACCGCACTGAAGCTGGCCTATCCTGATTGAACCTGCTGCCTCACTGCCTGGCAGGAGGTTTCCTGAAGGAGCCGCTCGCGCATGGCCAGGACTGCCAACCTCCTACCCGCCAGCCCTACCCCACGTTTCCAAGTGCGTAACCTGATCGCCGGCTTCAGCACCGTTTACGGTCTGGCTTGCATGGTCATTCTCGGCGCACTGTTCAACATCGCCGCAACCCTCGACCAGCAAGAGCGCGAACGCAGCGCCTTCCATGCCAATCAAGCGCTGGAGCAACGGTTACTGGCGTCGCGCCAATTCCTGTCCAGTTATGCCGTATGGGAGGACGCCTTGCAGCACTTGTCTGGCGAAGCCGACTGGCAGTGGGCCTATGATGAAAAGAACATAGGTGAATCGCTGTACAGCGCCAGCGGCTATGAAGGCGTGTTCGTCGTGGAAAACGGCCGCACCACCTATGCCCTGTTCAAAGGCCAGCCCAGCCCCGCAGGCGTAGGCACGTACATAGATGCCCCTATCCAGCCGATCATCGACCAGGCCCGAGCGGCAGCCATTGCCCGCGAGCAGATCACCCGCTTCGTGCTGTTCAATGGCTGGCCGGCCGTGCTCACCGCCGCGGCCATACGGCCAGATCGCGATGTTACTGAAGGCGAAGTGAGCCAGGCGCCGGTCTTGCTGTTCGTCGACCAGCTGACCGAGGCCAAACTGGCGCAGCTGGGTAAGCGTGCGGGCCTGGCCGGCATGCGCGTTGAGAAGGAAGACGCACAAGCCCACCACCACCTGCGCATCAACCTGGGCGACACCGGTTACCATCTGTCGTGGAACAGCGTGTTGCCTGGGCGCCAGCTGCTAGGGGCGGTATTGCCTGCCCTGCTCAGCGCCCTGCTGATCCTTGGGCTGGTCATGCTCTACCTGTGCCGCCATGCGTGGCGCAGCTCCCGGGCCATCGGCTTGACGCTTGCCCACCTGCAGCATAGCAACCTGGCGCTGGAGGCCAGCGAGCAACGTTTTCGCGCGGTGGCCGAGTCGGCATCGGACTGGATCTGGGAGACCGATCGGCACCACCGCCTGACCTACTTGTCGCAACGCTTTGCCAGCGTGACGGGCTACCCGGTCGAAGACTGGCTCGGCCAACCGCTCAACCAGTTGCTGGCCTGCGACACCACGCCCTTGTCGCCCTGGCTGGATGCCCTGGCCACCGCTGACCCACAGCAGCTGGCCAACCTGCGCTGCACCTACCGCGACCAGAATGGCCAGAACCGCTATTGTCGGATTTCCGCCCGCGCCATCTGGCACCAGGACACGGCCGTGGGTTTGCGCGGCACTGCCAGCGATATCACCGACGAAGTCGACGCCCATGCGCGTATTCAGCACCTGTCCTTGCACGACCCACTGACCGGCCTGGCCAACCGCAACAAACTGGCCCGGCACCTGGAACAGGCCCTGCTGCGCGGTACAGACTCACCGCCGTTGACCCTGTTGCTGCTTGACCTGGACAACTTCAAGCCAATCAACGACTCACTCGGCTATGCGGCTGGCGATGCGGTACTGCAGGAAGTGGCAGCCCGCCTGCGCGACACCACCCGCGACGGTGACCTGGTGGCGCGGTTGGGCGGGGACGAGTTCATCGTGGTACTTGGCGGCATGGACAACCGCCAGGAGATCGACCGCTTCTGCGCGCGCCTGATCGGCTTGCTGCAACAACCGGTCATGTTCGACAGCCAACCCCTGCACATTGGCGCCAGCATCGGCATCGCCCAGACCCGCACCCAGGGCTTCGACGCCGGCGAGCTGATTCGCTGTGCCGACATCGCCCTGTACCAGGCCAAGGCAGACGGCAAGAGCACCTGGCGCTACTTCGCCAGCGAAATGAACCAGCAGATCCAGTACCGGCGGCAACTGGAGAACGACCTGCGCCGCGCCCTGCGCAACCAGGAGTTCGAGTTGCACTATCAGCCGCGCTACCGCCTCAGCGACCTGCGCGTGGTCGCGGTCGAGGCGCTGATACGCTGGCAGCACCCCCAGGAAGGGCTGCTGGGGCCGGATACCTTCATCCCGCTGGCCGAACAGAGCGATATCATTGTCGCGCTGGGCCGCTGGGTGCTGCACGAGGCCTGCCGCACCGCCCTTGACTGGCCTGCAGACATCCTGGTGTCGGTCAACCTGTCACCGGCGCAGTTCCTGCGCAGCGATGTGGTGCAAGACGTGCGGGAAATCCTGCTGGGCACGGCATTCCCGGCGCAACGCCTGGAACTGGAGATCACCGAGAATGTGATGCTCAACGACATCGAGGGCGCGCTGGGGACCATGCTGTCGCTCAAAGAACTGGGCGTGCGCCTGAACATGGACGACTTCGGTACCGGCTATTCATCGCTGGGTTACCTGCGAACGTATCCTTTCGACAGCCTCAAGATCGACAAGCGCTTCATCAGTGGCCTGAGCACCAACGGCGGCAGCGACCGTGCGGTGGTCCAGGCCATCATCAACCTGGGCAAGGCAATGGGGCTGACCGTTACGGCCGAGGGCGTGGAAACCGAACAGCAACTAGCCATGCTGCAAATGGACCGCTGCCATGAAGTACAGGGCTATTACCTGAGCCGGCCACTGGATACCGCGGCCATGCGGGCGTTGCTGCAGCGCCCCCGGTAGGCGCGGGTCGAGCCGCCTCTGCACGGTTGCGCGGCAACGCCTCGATCAACCCAACGGGCGCGAGCGGGCCTCAGCCAGTAGGCTGCACACGCCGCTCGGCGATGATTTCCGGCAAGTCGCCGCGGCGCAGGTAGATGCGCAGCGGCTCTGCGATGTTCAAGCGGTCATCCACGTGCTGGTCCAGCAACAGTGCCAGGCGCTCCCGGCACAGGGCCATGCGCTGCCCCTGCTCGGGGCGCCAGACAAACTCGCTGCAGGGGGTGATGCTGGCGTCAGCGACATCCATACCGAACGCGTCTTCGGAAAAACGCACGATATGAACGCCGCGCTTGTCATGAAAGCCGACGAAGCCTTTGAGCTGGTCAGCTGCGTTGCAGATGTCCTGGGAAGTAATGGCCATGGCGTAACCTCGTGATGAAATCGGAAGATACGCACGCTGGGCAGCACAGGGTCGCCTCTGCCGGGCGCCTCGCCAGTCCAAGCCTAATGCAAGCAGCCGTGCGTGCGCCATGACCCGGCTCAACTTCACGCCGTAGCATCGACCTCGCTGCGAAGCACCTCTGCCAGCCATTGCATGAACGCTTGCACCCGGCGGGGTACATGCCGTTGCCGCGCATACAGCAGTGACACGGACATGGCCGGCGCCTGCCAGGCCGGCAGCAGTGCGACCAGTTCGCCGCGCTGCAGGTGTTCGGCCACCCCCACCGCCGGTACCTGTATCAGCCCCAGCCCGGCCAGGCAGGCTGCCGAGTAGGGCCCATCACGAGGTTCTTACCATGACCCGCAAGATTGCCCTGATCACCGGCGCAAGCCGCGGCCTTGGCCGTAACACCGCCGAGCATCTGGCCGCCCGTGGCATCCACATCATCGGCACCTACAACAGCAAGGCGCAAGAAGCACAGGCCGTGGCGGCCACGCTGGAGCAGGCAGGTGTGAAGGCGACCATGCTGCAACTGGATGTGGGTGACGCCAGCAGCTTTGCCGGCTTTGCCGAGCGGCTGGCGGCTGCCTTGCAGCAGCACCACGGTCGCCAACGTTTCGACTTTCTGGTGAACAATGCCGGCATCGGGTTGAACGTGCCGTATACCGAAACCAGCGAGGCGCAGTTCGACCAACTGCTGAACATTCAGCTCAAAGGCCCGTTCTTCCTCACCCAGCGCCTGTTGCCACTGCTGGTCGATAACGGCCGGATAATCAACATTTCGACCGGGCTGGCACGGTTTGCCCTACCCGGGTACGCCGCCTATGCCGCCATGAAAGGCGCGATGGAAGTGCTGACCCGCTACCAGGCCAAGGAACTGGGCGCCCGCGGCATTCGCGTGAACATCCTGGCGCCGGGGGCCATCGAGACCGATTTTGGCGGGGGCGTCGTGCGGGACAACCCGCAGGTGAATGACTACATTGCTGGCAACACCGCGCTGGGACGGGTGGGTTTGCCGGATGATATCGGCGCGGCGATCGCCTTGTTGCTGGAAGACGGTAATGGCTGGATCACCGGGCAGCGCCTGGAGGTTTCGGGCGGCATGTTCCTGTAGTGGCGGGTGCCCGGGCCCCGGCTCACGGCTCATGCACTTGCACGCTCGCAGTCATCCCCGCACTCAGGGTCACGCCGTCGGGCACCTGGTCCAGGCGGATTCTCACCGGTATCCGCTGGGCCAGGCGCACCCAATTGAAGGTCGGCTCAACCTCAGGCAGCAGCTGGCTGTCCGGGTTGCTGTTGCTGTCGGTGATGCCGCGGCTGATGCTTTCTACATGCCCCTGCATGGGTTCACCCGCGCCCATCAGCCAGACCTTTACCGGGTCACCCACGCGAATGCGCGGCAGCTTGGTTTCCTCGAAGTAGGCCTGGATATAGAACGTCGAATCGTCCACCAAGGCCATCACCGACTGGCCGGTGTTCACGTAGTTGCCTTCGGCCAGGCGCAGGTTGGTGATGTGCCCGCTGCGCGGCGCACGCACTTCACTGCGCGCCAGGTTGATTTTCGCCACCTGCAGCTGCGCCTGGGCTTCCTGCAACTCGCCACGGGCGATGGCAGCATTGATCTGCGCGTTCTCCCGCAGCTCGGCACTGATCGCCTCGGGCCCCAGGGCGGTACGCCGGGCTGCTTCACTCTCGCGCAGGCGCAGCTGCTGGGCGCGGGTTTGCGTCACCGCACTGGCCTGGTCGAACGCGGCCTGGAAGCGCTCGCGGTCGATGCTCATCAACAGCTCACCCGCCTTGACCTGCTGGTTGTCATGCACCTTGAGCTGGCGCACCCAGCCGGAAACGTCAGGTGCAATCACCACCACATCGGCGCGCACACGGGCATCCCGGGTCCAGGGGGTAAGCATGTAGTACTGCCACAGTTGGTAACCGGCCAACACGGCCAGGGCCACCACACACAGGGTTACAAGAGTACGTACGGCCGCACGCATCGAAACACTCCTTTAAAAAGCTCCCAGCAGGCGTACCACCAGGAACAGCACACAAACGAAAACCGCCGCATCGAACAGCGCTTCATGCCAGATCCAGCGCGCCAACGGCGTGGCCTGCACCAGCAGGCGCAGCAGGCCGGTAAGCACCAGCGCCAGCAACACATAAAGCAGAAACGGGCTGAGCAGCACGCCCCCCACTTCCCATTCACGCAACCCCATGGGCTTCCTCCTGCCAGCGGCACCACTTGCCCCAGCTTTTCTGCAATTGCAGCACCGCGCCCTCGGCCAACCGCAGCGGGTCGCTCGCAGGCTGGCGGTGCAACGCAGCAATGAACCGTTCGCTGGCACTGTCCAGCTGTTGCCCGCGCCCGGCGGCAGGCCCTTTGGCCAGTACCGCCTCCACTTGCTGCAGGTACTCCCGCTCGGCGCCGCCCAACGGCGCCTGCGCGACCGCCAGGCACATGCGCAGGTGCACCAGTTCATCACCGATATCCAGCCCGTGCAGGCCATCGTCCCAGCGCTTGCGCTCGCCCTCGGGCAACTCGCTGGCATGCCGCGCCAACTGCATCAGGCGGTCGGCCATGCGCCCGCCGAACCAGGTATCGGCCCCGCGCAGGTCACGCCGGGTCAGGCGCACCAGGTCACTCTGGGTTGCAGCACGCAGGCGCCGCCCAAGCCAGGCCGGGTGACGGAACACCAACAAGCGAAACGCCATGACCGCTGCCGACACCCCTACCAGCATGGCCAAGGCACTGTTGAGCATGGTCGCCACGCTGAACTGCATGGCATTCACCGGCGACACCAGTACGATGAAGTGCAGGCAATAAGAGGTGGCAGTGGCGCCGGTACGCGGGTGGGCCATGCCCAGCGCGCCGAACAACAGCGGCACCCCCATGCCCAGGCAAAGCAGCGCGAAGCTGCTCCATTGCGGCAGCAGAATCTGCCCGACCAGGAACGCTGCCGGTATGGCCAGGCAGATCCCGCGCAGGAAACTCAAGCCAATCTGCGCGCCATTCTCGCGGCTGGCGAACAGGCTGCAGACCACACAGGTCAGCACCAGGCCGCCCGGCGCCGAAGGCCAGGCGGTGGCCAGCCAGAAAGCGCTCATCACCAGAAACGCCAGTGCGCTACGCGAACCGAACAGCAAGGCCAGCGACCAATCGCGGTGCACGGCCAGGCCTTGGCCGACATCCTTCGGCGCCGTGCCCGTTTCCACAGCCTCCAGCGCCTGGCCGGCGGCCATGGCGTAATCCAACAGCAGGGCCATGCGCGCCAGGCAGTAATGCTCAACCGAACTTATATGCTCATCGTGCGCGGCATCCCAGACGCGCTGGCGCAGCAACAACAGGCTGGGCTGGTCGGGCTTGTCGAGCAGCGCCCGAACTTCAGACAACCAGGGGGCCAGGTGTTCCGCCTGCTGCTCATCCAGTTGCCGCCACTGCCGGCGCACCGACCGGGAAATACGCAACAGCACCATCAGCTTCTGGCTTAGCCCCCGAATGGCTCGGGCACGCTGACGCCCGCGGTTGCCTTCGAACCAGGCATGCTCGCGCTGGCTGTCGATGGCAACGATGCGCCCCAGGCTCTCCAGCAAGCCCCTGCGTGCATCGTCCTCGCCACCCAGCATCGCACTGGCGGCCTGCAGGCCGTTCTGCCAGGCCTGACGCGCCTGGCCGCCAAGCTGCTGCTCGACCCGCATCGGCCAGAGCAAGGCACTGCTGGCCGTGGCGCAGCAAATACCCAGGCTGATCTCGGTGCAGCGGGCCACCGCCTGGTCGAACACCTGCAGCGGGTGGTCGATGGCCGGCAAGGTGATGATCGCTGCCGTGTAGCCGGCCAGCACGAAGGCATAGGCCCAGGCACTGCGCAACTGGGTAGAGGCGGCGGTGCACAAGGCCAGCCACAAGGCCAGGGCAATCAGAAACAGCCCCGGGGTCTGGGCGAACAGGCCCAGCAGCACCACCGCCATGACCGTACCGACAAAGGTGCCGGCCAACCGCGCCAGGCCTTTCTGCACCACCATGCCAGACAGCGGCTGGGCAACGATAAACGCCGTCATCAATGCCCAGGACGGCTGCTCCAGGCCCCAACGCATTGCCAGCCACAACGCCAGGCCACCACCGAGCAGGGTTTTGATGGCGAACTTGATGGCGAGGGGGGTGGGGGCGAACAGGGCCTGAAGCGTGATGGGCACTGGGCGAACCTTGCGGGGAGGGTAGTAGTGAAAAGATAGACAATGGCGCAGAGAATAAAGTGAAAATGAATAATTAGCTAGCTACTCATCTTCATTGCAATCCAACTGCCGCGTCAGCGCACGCCACGCTGCGCGATGGCTGGCTTGAGCCCTGTGGCCCGGCAGGCCACACGCAAATGCCAGGCAAAAAAAATGGGCGACCGAAGTCGCCCTAAATGCCTTGCGTGCTCGTGTACCCGGAAGGTCAGCGCGGCTTGCGCTTGTTCGAGTCCTTCCAGATGAAAATGCCCAGACCGGCAAAGAAAGCAACCATCAGCCCGACCGTTACCACACCGGCGATAACCACATTGTCGAAGAACATGCTGGCCTCCCCATTCGTTTGCCGTTGTCCGATGGGAGAACGTTAACCAATGTCGGGCGAGGGAAAATTGATCAGGGTCAATGGTGCCCGGGCCCGGGCACACGAGGCAGGTGCAGGGTTGACCTGCGTCAAGTTTCAGCGCTTGTTCGGCTTACCCTTGGGCTTCTTTTTCTTGCCGGTGTTCAACGGCAGAGCCTGCTCGAATGCATTGCGCATCTCGTTCAGGCGTTTTTCCTTGAGGTCATGCACGCGCTTGGCGCGTTCAGCATCGAAATCGATAAGGTTGTCTTGGCTCATGGGTGGGCTCGACGATCAACGGAGACTTGCATGATGAAGCCCGACGCAGGCGCTGACCAGCCCCGTGTCAGACTTCGATGTCCACCAGCAGCCCTTGGCGGTTGGGCTCGTCCATCAATGGCACGACCGGGACAGTATTGTCGGCGTTGACCTCGTCGCCAGGCTCGGGGTTGTAGCGCCCTTCCCCACGCTGCTGGCGCCGTTGCTGCTGGCGGCGCTGCTCATCACGCAACAGCAGTGCCTGCTCCTGTGGATCGCGCTGCTGCTTGAGGTCGATGGCAGTTTCGCCGGACGCAGGCTGCGCCGGTACCACCGGCTTGATGTCGGGGGTAGGTTTGACCGGGTCCTGTTGCGAGGTCACCGGGGCGGCACTGAGCGGTATGATCGGCGGCAGCATGGGCGTTCTCCTATGCCCGCTGTATCGGCAGGCGCGGCATTACCTTGATCTCAGGCCCAGCCTTTACTCCACATCATCGTCAGGCTCGTCGTCACTGGGCGGGCTGGCTTCGCTCCAGGGGCGCTTGTAGACCTGCTGCCAGACCGCATCCATGTGGTCACGCAACACTTGCGGGGCGTTCTTGAGCGAAGCGCTGTCGGTGCGCTCGCCCCCCACCGGGTCCTCGCCTGCGGGGCTGATCAGCGACTGCCCGGTAATGGTGTAGCTGGCCTGCCCTTCACGCATTTCGATGGCGATGTCGTGGGGGTCGATACCCCCGCCGCAAAAGGCGTGACTGGCAACTGTCACTTCGGCCACGCCATCTTTGTTCAGGTCGCTGACGTCACTGACATCCGTATAGAAGTCGACATCCAGGTCCAGGCCGGGACACGTGGTTTCCTGCTCGATCTGCCAGCGGGCCTTGAACGCATCGCTTTGCGCCGTGCGCCCGTACAAGGTGGCCTTGAGCACCACCTTGTCGACCTCCTGCTCGCTTTCCGGGTCGCTGGCCTGGCCATCGCTGCGGCTCAATACCAGCAGCCCTTCGCCATCGCGGTCGCGAAAATGCACGCTCTTGATCGGCGCCTGCACGCCCAGCACTTCAAGCTGATCGGTGGGAATGGGGGCCAAAGGCTCGAAGGTTTTCTGCTCGCAGGCACTGAGCAGCAACAGGCTGCCCACGGCCATGGAAGCGCTGATCCAGCTGTGCTTGGCAGACATGTTGGTGCGTGGCCCTCGTCGGCGGTGCGGTACAGAGCGGTGAAACGGCTAGACTGATGGCTTTCGGCACCATTAGGTGCGCTCGGCACTTTGGTCTCACCGGCCGATCCGTTAACATAATCGGCTTTTTCATCGCGGGAGTTCAGGCAGTATGGCGCAGCAGTATCAACCGGGGCAACGCTGGATCAGCGACAGCGAAGCAGAGCTCGGCCTGGGTACCATCCTGGCGCAGGATGGCCGCCTGTTGACCGTGCTCTACCCGGCCACTGGCGACACGCGCCAGTATTCCCTGCGCAATGCGCCGCTGACTCGCGTGCGCTTCGCGCCAGGTGACCAGATCACCCACTTCGAAGGCTGGAAGCTGACCGTACGCGAGGTCGAGGACATCGACGGGCTGATGGTCTACCACGGCCTCGACGGGCAGAACCAGCCGCGCACCTTGCCGGAAACCCAGCTGTCGAACTTCATTCAGTTCCGCCTGGCCAGCGACCGCCTGTTTGCCGGGCAGATCGACCCTTTGGCGTGGTTCAGCCTGCGCTACAACACACTGCAGCACACCAGCAAGCAGATGCAGTCGGCGCTGTGGGGGCTGGGCGGTTGCCGCGCTCAGCCAATCGCTCACCAGTTGCACATTGCCCGCGAAGTCGCCGACCGCAGCGCGCCGCGGGTACTGCTGGCCGACGAAGTGGGCCTGGGCAAGACCATCGAGGCTGGCCTGGTCATTCACCGCCAGTTGCTGACGGGCCGGGCCAGCCGAGTACTGATCCTGGTGCCGGAGAACCTTCAACACCAGTGGCTGGTAGAAATGCGCCGGCGCTTCAACTTGCAGGTGGCGCTGTTCGACGCCGAACGCTTCATCGAAAGCGACGCCAGCAACCCGTTCGATGACGCCCAGTTGGCACTGGTGGCCCTGGAGTGGCTGGTAGAGGACGAGAAGGCCCAGGATGCGCTGTTTGCCGCCGGCTGGGACCTGATGGTTGTCGATGAGGCTCACCACCTGGTCTGGCACGAGGACCAGGTCAGCGCCGAATACGCCCTGGTCGAGCAACTGGCCCAGGTGATTCCTGGCGTACTGCTGCTTACCGCTACCCCTGAACAGCTTGGCCAGGACAGCCACTTCGCTCGCCTGCGCCTGCTCGACCCCAACCGTTTCCACGACCTGGCCGCCTTCCGCGCCGAAAGCGATCACTACCGCCCGGTCGCCGAAGCCGTGCAAGAGCTGCTCGACGAAGGCCGCCTGTCGCCGAAGGCACACGCCACCATCCAGGGCTTCCTGGGGGCTGAGGGCGAAGCGCTGCTGGCCGCGGTCAGCGATGGCGATACCCAGGCCAGCGCGCGGCTGATCCGTGAGCTGCTCGACCGCCACGGCACCGGCCGAGTGCTGTTCCGTAACACCCGCGCGGCGGTCCAGGGCTTCCCGGAGCGCCAACTGCACCCTTACCCGGTGGCCATGCCCGAGCAATACCGCGAGCTGCCGCCAGGCGAGAAAGCCGAGCTGTACCCGGAGGTCGCCTTCCAGGCACAGGGTGACAGCACCGACAACGAGCGCTGGTGGCGTTTCGACCCAAGGGTCGACTGGTTGATCGACACCCTGAAAATGCTCAAGCGCACCAAGGTGCTGGTCATCTGTGCCCACGCCGAAACCGCCATGGACCTGGAAGACGCCCTGCGCGTGCGCTCCGGCATTCCGGCCTCGGTGTTCCATGAGGGCATGAGCATTCTGGAGCGCGACCGGGCAGCCGCCTACTTTGCCGATGAAGAGTTCGGCGCCCAGGTGCTGATCTGCTCCGAGATCGGCAGCGAAGGCCGCAACTTCCAGTTTTCGCACCACTTGGTGATGTTCGACCTGCCGGCCCACCCGGACCTGCTGGAACAACGTATCGGCCGTCTGGACCGTATCGGCCAGAAGCACACCATCCAGTTGCATGTCCCCTACCTGCAGGGCAGCCCGCAGGAACGCCTGTTCCAGTGGTACCACGAAGCGCTCAACGCGTTCCTCAACACCTGCCCGACCGGCAACGCCCTGCAGCACCAGTTCGGCCCACGCCTGCTGCCGCTGCTCGAAGGCGGCGACAGCAAGGCCTGGGACAGCCTGGTCGCCGACGCCCGTCACGAACGCGAGCGCCTGGAAGCCGAACTGCACACCGGCCGCGATCGCTTGCTGGAGCTGAACTCGGGCGGCGCGGGTGAAGGCGAGGCGCTGGTAGAAGCCATCCTCGAGCAGGACGACCAGTTCGCCCTGCCGATCTACATGGAAACGCTGTTCGACGCCTTTGGCATCGACAGCGAAGACCACTCCGAGAACGCCCTCATCCTCAAGCCGAGCGAAAAAATGCTCGACGCCAGCTTCCCGCTGGGCGACGACGAAGGTGTGACCATTACCTACGACCGCGCCCAGGCGCTGTCGCGCGAAGATATGCAGTTCCTGACCTGGGAACACCCGATGGTGCAAGGCGGCATGGACCTGGTGCTGTCCGGCTCCATGGGCAATACCGCCGTCGCCCTGATCAAGAACAAGGCGCTCAAGCCCGGTACCGTGCTGCTCGAACTGCTGTTCGTCAGCGAGGTGGTGGCACCGCGAAGCTTGCAACTGGGGCGTTACCTGCCCCCTGCGGCACTGCGCTGCCTGCTCGATGCCAACGGCAACGACCTGGCCTCGCGCGTGGCCTTCGAAACGCTCAACGACCAGCTTGAAAGCGTGCCACGGGCCAGCGCCAACAAGTTTGTCCAGGCGCAGCGCGACGTGTTGGCCAAGCGCATCAGCGGTGGCGAAGAGAAGATCCTGCCCACCCACGTCGAGCGTGTGGCGGAAGCCCAACGCCGCCTGGCAGCGGAGGCCGACGAAGAACTGGCGCGCCTGCTCGCCTTGCAAGCGGTGAACCCAAGCGTGCGTGACAGCGAAATCGACGCCCTGCGCAAGCAGCGCGAAGAGGGCATGGCAATGCTGGAAAAAGCTGCCCTGCGCCTGGAAGCCATTCGTGTACTAGTCGCCGGCTGACGCCATACCAGCACCCCTCCCCCTGGGCAGCGCAGGTGCCCGCGAAAACCGGCGTAGCCGGTGCCTGGCATCGTGCCAGGCACATCGCGGGCACGCCGCCCTTGGGCGGGTGCCATATTTCCGACAGCGATTAGGTTGATAACCAAATCGTAGAAATCAATGTGCCATTATCCAGGAAGGCTTAAACACTTGTTCCTATACTGCCTCTGGGCAGTCTGCACAGGGTTGTAGCGCAGACGAGTGAAAACTCGATCGAGAGGCATTCCATGGAGTGGCTGGGCCTGCAACTGTTCGCCGACTTGCCGGCAACCGGACGTATCCTCCTCGATTGTCGGCATGAGCCGCTGCTGGTTCTACTCGCCTACGTAGTAGCCTGCGCAGCCTGTTTCGCCACCCTCGACATGGCCGAGCGCCAGTCCCACAGCGAAGACCCTACCGCCCACCGGCAATGGAACGTACTTGGCGCCTGCTGCCTGGCCGGCGGCATCTGGGCCATGCATTTCATCAGCATGCTGGCCTTTCAGGCATCCGTCGAAGTGCACTACGACCTGCCGCTGACCATCCTTTCCCTGCTCATTGCCCTGGCGGTTGCCTGGCTGGCCATGCGCAGCCTCGATCGCAAGGACATGCGCACGCCACACATCGTCCAAAGCGCGGTACTGATCGGCATGGGTATCGTCCTCATGCACTTTGTCGGCATGGCCGCGATGCAAACCGGCGCCCGGCAGTACTACCAGACCGGCCCGCTGCTGGGTGCTGCCATCATCGCCCCGCTCACCAGCCTGCTGGCATTGTACCTGGCGCGCAACTTTCGCAATGGCAGCGGCACCCTGTACCAGGCCGCGAAGTACGGCGCCAGCCTGCTGATCGCCGCGGGCATGGTGGCTTCCCATTTCACGGCGATGTCGGCGATGACCCTGGTCATCCCCAGCGATACCGCACTGCGCTTGCCGTCTGGGGATAACAGCCTGCAACTGGCGCTGGGCATCGGTTTCATCACCTTGCTGATCAGTGGTGCCAGCATCAGTGCGGCCCTGGCCGACAAGAAGCTGCAAAGCAAGGAGCATGACCTGCGCCGGGTCAGCGTGCTGCTCAGCGAACTGGACCAGGCCCGCGCGTCACTGCAGCAGGCAGCGCACTACGATGCACTGACCAACCTGGTCAACCGCCGTGGTTTCAACCAACTGTTCGCCGAACGCCTGGCCGAGCACCTGGCCAGCGAAAGCCGCCTGGCGGTGATGTTCCTGGATGTCGACCATTTCAAACGCATCAATGACAGCCTTGGCCACCACGCTGGCGATGAATTGCTCAAGGTCATTGCCAACCACATCAAGGCCGCGACCCGCAGCCAGGACCTGGTGGCACGCTTTGGTGGCGATGAGTTCTGCGTGGTCACCAGCCTCAACAGCCGCGACGAAGCCCGCCACCTGGCCCAGCGCATCATGCAACGCATGAAAGACCCCATCGAGCTTTGCGGCAGGCGCATGGTGATGACCACCAGTATCGGGGTCAGTATCTTTCCGGATGATGGCAGCAGCGCCGAAGAGCTGCTCAAGCATGCGGACCTGGCCCTTTACCAGTCCAAGGACAACGGCCGCAACAGCCTGAATTTTTTCAATGACAGTCTCAAGGCACGCGCCTCGATTGCCCTGCAACTGGAAGAAGAGTTGCGACTGGCGCTGCTGGAAGAGCGCGGCCTGTGCGTGCATTACCAGCCGATCTTCGACCAGCGCACTGGGCGGGTGGCCAAGCTGGAGGCCCTGGTACGCTGGCAGCACCCCCAGCATGGGCTGCTTGGGCCCGACCGGTTCATCGGCATAGCCGAAACCAACGGCCTGATCGTCGACCTCGACTTGTGGGTGTTGCGGCACGCCTGCGCCGACCTGGCACTGCTGCAGCGCGGCGGCCACGGCGACCTCAAGGTAACGGTCAACTGCTCGGCGGTGACCCTCAGCCATGACGAACTGCCAAACGAGGTGGAGAAGGCCTTGTTCCACGCCGGGGTCTCAGCGCACCAGCTGGAGCTGGAAGTGACCGAAAACGCCTTGATGGGGGATATCCAGCGCACGGTCAACCTGCTGAAACGGGTCCGTGCCCTGGGCGTCGCCCTGTCGATCGACGACTTCGGCACCGGCTACTCGTCCTTGGCCTACCTCAAGCACCTGCCCCTGGATGTGCTGAAGATCGACCGCACCTTCCTGCAAGGCGTGCCGGGCAGCCAGAAAGACCGTGAAATTGTCCAGGCAATCATCGTCATGGCGCATACCCTGCACTTGCAAGTGGTCAGCGAAGGCGTGGAAACCGAGGAACAGCAGGCGTTTCTCGCAGACCACGCCTGCGACTACCTGCAAGGCTTTCTGCTCGGGCGGCCAATGCCCTGGGCCGAGCTGCAACCCATGCTGGACCGGCTGCAGCGCACCCTCGTGGTGTTTACCCCTTGCTGCGATACAGCGTTACCAGGGTCGCCGGATCTTTATGCAGGTACCCCTGGCTACCGTGCAGGCGCATCAGTTGCGCGGCGAGGCCACTGAGCGGTGTTGCCGAACCTTGCTCGCGCGCGAACTTGACCGCGCCGTCCAGGTCCTTGAGCAAGGTGCGCACGTGCCATTTGACCGGCTCGAAGCGGCTCTCGGCCATTTGCGGTGCCAGGATCTGCAACGGCCTGGAATCGGCAAAACCACCGGCCAGCGCCTCGGCCAGCAGCGTGGCGTCCACCCCGGCCTGCTCGGCCAGGGCCACCACTTCGGCAATCACCAGCGCATTGCAGGCGACGATCATCTGGTTGCACGCCTTGGTCACCTGGCCTGCGCCCACCGCCCCCATGTGCGTGACACGCTGGCCCAGCACCTCAAGTACCGGCTGAGCGCGCTGCAGGTCCGCCGCTTCGCCACCGACCATGATCGCCAGCGTGCCAGTTTCGGCACCGGCAGTGCCGCCTGACACCGGCGCATCGAGCCAGGCCATGCCGCACAGCGCTGCCAGCTCGGCCGCCATTTCTCGGGTGGCAGTAGGCTCCAGGCTCGAGAAGTCGATCAGCAACTGGCCACCACGGCCACCCTCGGCAACGCCTTGCTCGCCAAACACCACCTCACGCACCACCGCCGTGTCGGCCAGGCACAACAACACCATGTCGCTGTCGCGGCACAGTTCGGCCGGGCTGCCAGCCAGACGGGCACCGGCGGCGACCAGCGCGGCGCACTTGTCCGGGCTACGGTTCCAGACCGTCAGCGGATAGCCCGCAGCCAGCAACCGGCGGCACATGGGCAAGCCCATCAGGCCAATGCCGGCAAAACCAAGCGAAGGTAGTGCAGTGTTCATCAATGACTCCCGTCAGATTCGATATCGAGCTGGTGTGCGGGGCAACCTCATTACGCATCCCGTAAACTGTTACCGCCACGCCGAATTGTTACTTACCTCTACCCGCCCTGAGCAGCAGCGAGCACCAAAACGAGGCCGGTGCGCATTTTTACGCACCAAAAAAGATCACGCCTGATCAGCACGCTTCGCCTGGATCACGATGAACGGTGACACCACCACCGCCCATATCTCTGGATCGCGGGTTTGCAGGTCCAGGGCCTGCTCTGCCGAGACAGGCCCCACAGTGCCATCACTACGCCATTTGGCGAAGATTTCACTGCGGTTCTCGGCCATCGCCTCAGCCACAGCGATCAGATCCAGGCTGGGGTCGACCCAAATCAGGTCACCCTTTGCCCAGAAACGCTCCAGCGCTTTCCACTCGATGATTGCAGTCTCGCCAAGCAATTTGGCATAGAGGGTGCTTGTTTGATCGGTCATGGGTGGTATCCGCAAAAATCGCCAATAAAAAAGGTCGGCATTTTTGCAGAAAAACCCGGTTTCAAATATGTAATTTGGTCGATTAGCCCCGAACTTGTGGGCTGAAAGCGCAGGTACAGGCAGTTTGATGGCGCCTTTCTGTATCTTTCTTTCGATCAAGCGACAACCCAGGAAGCAGGCACTTTTTGACCGCTTTTCAAGCGATCCGACAGCGCTCTACACTGTACCGGTACAGTTCCGGGACATGTTCCGGGGGAAAGGTGGGCTTGCGCGTTGGCATGGCCACGCCGCAAATCCCGCCCGGTCTGTAGCCCTGGCCGCCAGGACTATAAGAATTACAACAGAATGAGTGGAGCACTATGATCAAGATTTCCAAGCTGTTCGCCGCGATGGTACTGGCCGGGGTAGCCAGCCATTCGTTTGCCGCCGATACCATCAAGATCGGCATCGCCGGCCCCAAGACCGGCCCTGTAACCCAGTACGGCGACATGCAGTTCATCGGCGCCAAGCAAGCCATCAAGGATATCAACGCCGCTGGTGGCGTCGATGGCAAAATGCTTGAAGCCAAGGAATACGACGACGCTTGCGACCCCAAACAGGCCGTGGCAGTCGCCAACAAGGTGGTCAACGACGGCGTCAAGTTCGTCATCGGCCACCTGTGCTCCAGCTCCACCCAGCCGGCATCGGACATCTACGAAGACGAAGGCGTGATCATGATCACCCCGGCCGCCACTTCGCCGGAAATCACTGCCCGTGGCTACAAGCTGATCTTCCGCACCATCGGCCTGGACAGCGCTCAGGGCCCGGCGGCCGGCAACTACATCGCCGACTTCGTCAAACCGCAAGTGGTGGCGGTACTGCACGACAAGCAGCAGTACGGTGAAGGCATCGCCACCGCGGTCAAGCAGACCCTGGAGAAAAAAGGCACCAAGGTCGCCGTGTTCGAGGGCCTGAACGCCGGTGACAAGGACTTCTCCTCGATCATCCAGAAGCTCAAGCAGAACAACGTCGACTTCGTCTACTACGGTGGCTACCACCCAGAGCTGGGCCTGATCCTGCGCCAGGCTCAGGAAAAAGGCCTGAAAGCCAAGTTCATGGGCCCGGAAGGCGTGGGCAACGACTCCATCTCGCAGATCGCCCAGAACGCCTCCGAAGGCCTGCTGGTCACCCTGCCGAAGTCGTTCGACGCCGACCCTGCGAACAAGAAGATCGTCGACGCCATCAAGGCTGACGGCAAAGACCCAAGCGGCCCGTTCGTATTCCCTGCCTACTCGGCTGTGGAACTGATCGCCCAAGGCATCAAGGCCGCCAAGTCCGAAGACACCGACAAGGTGGCCGAGGCCATCCACGCCGGCACCTTCAAAACCCCGACCGGCGAGCTGTCCTACGACGCCAAAGGCGACCTGAAAGACTTCAAGTTCGTGGTCTACGAATGGCACTTCGGCAAGCCGAAGACCGAAGTCTCCCCTCAGTAACTGCGTGACTAATAGCTGACCTAGAAGCCCACTGTGCGAGCAGTGGGCTTTGTTTTACGAGGTTCATGGGCCTGGCCCCCGCGATCCGGGGGCGGGCTCACCTGAAAATCTTAAAACCGTCACCCGCGGTTTCCTGGCCTTACCCTCGCCAGCGAAATGCAAATCAGGTTTTTAGGAGCGCTGTAATGCCTGAGATCTACCATTTCTTCCAACAACTGGTTAATGGATTGACCATCGGCAGCACCTATGCCTTGATCGCCATCGGTTACACGATGGTGTACGGCATCATCGGCATGATCAACTTCGCCCACGGCGAGGTGTACATGATCGGTTCGTATGTGGCCTTCATCGCCCTGGCGGGCCTGGCCATGATGGGCATCCACTCGCTGCCCATCCTGATGACCGTTGCCTTCGTCGCGACGATCTTCGTCACCAGTGCCTACGGTTACAGTATCGAACGGGTTGCCTACCGCCCCCTGCGCAACAGCAACCGCCTGATCCCGCTGATTTCCGCCATCGGTATGTCGATCTTCCTGCAGAACACGGTCTTGCTGTCGCAAGATTCCAAGGACAAGTCCATCCCCAACCTGATCCCCGGCAGCTTCTCGTTCGGGCCAGGTGGCGCGGAGGAGGTCCTGATCAGCTACATGCAGATCTTGGTGTTCGTGGTCACCCTGGTCGCCATGACCCTGCTCACACTGTTCATCTCCCGTTCCCGCCTGGGTCGCGCCTGCCGTGCCTGCGCCGAGGACATCAAGATGGCCAACCTGCTGGGCATCAACACCAACAACATCATCGCCCTCACCTTCGTCATCGGTGCCGCACTGGCAGCCGTGGCGGCCGTGCTGCTCAGCATGCAGTACGGGGTGATCAACCCCAACGCCGGTTTCCTGGTGGGCCTGAAGGCCTTCACGGCGGCGGTACTGGGTGGCATCGGCAGCATCCCGGGCGCCATGCTCGGCGGGCTGGTGCTGGGCGTGGCCGAAGCGTTCGGCGCCGATATCTTCGGTGACCAGTACAAGGACGTCGTGGCATTCGGCTTGTTGGTTCTTGTCCTGCTATTCCGGCCGACCGGCATCCTGGGCCGCCCGGAGGTTGAAAAAGTATGAACAGAAATCTCAAACAGGCGTTCTTCAGCGCCTTGCTGGTCTGGGCCGTGGCCTTCCCGGTGCTGGGCCTGAAACTGAGCATCGACGGCATCAGCCTGGTGGTGCACAGCCAAGGCACGTTCACCATCAGCATCATTGCCGTGTGTTCGCTACTGATGTTCCTGCGGGTACTGTTCGACCGGCAGTGGAGTGCGGTGATGGGCCGCCGCTCGGACCGCAAACTGATCCCACCGGCAGTCAGCAACTACCTGACCCTGCCGAAAACCCAGCGCTACGTGATCATGGGCCTGATCGTCGCCGCATTGGTGTGGCCGTTCTTCGGTTCACGCGGCGCGGTCGACATTGCCACGCTGATCCTGATCTACGTGTTGCTGGGCCTGGGCCTGAACATCGTGGTTGGCCTGGCGGGCCTGCTCGACCTGGGTTACGTGGGTTTCTACGCCGTCGGCGCCTACAGCTACGCCATGCTGTCGCATTACCTGGGGTGGAGCTTCTGGGTATGCCTGCCGATCGCCGGCCTGATGGCTGCCACCTTCGGCTTCCTGCTCGGCTTCCCGGTGCTGCGCCTGCGCGGCGACTACCTGGCGATCGTGACGCTCGGCTTCGGCGAAATCATCCGCCTGTTCCTGCGTAACCTCACCGACTGGACCGGCGGCCCCAACGGCATCAGCAACATCCCCAAGCCGGAGTTCTTCGGCCTGACCTTCGAACGCCGTGCCGCCGAGGGCATGCAGACCTTCCATGAGTTCTTCGGCTTGCCGTACAACTCGATCAACAAGGTCATCTTCCTCTACCTGGTGGCCCTGCTGCTGGCCCTGCTGGCACTGTTCGTCATCAACCGCCTGCTGCGCATGCCGATCGGCCGCGCCTGGGAAGCCCTGCGCGAAGACGAGATCGCCTGCCGTGCACTGGGCCTCAACCCGACGGTGATCAAGCTGTCGGCGTTCACCCTGGGTGCCTGCTTCGCCGGTTTCGCCGGCAGCTTCTTCGCTGCACGCCAAGGCCTGGTGACGCCCGAGTCGTTCACCTTCATCGAGTCGGCGATCATCCTCGCCATCGTCGTGCTCGGCGGCATGGGCTCACAACTGGGCGTGATCCTCGCGGCCATCGTGATGATCCTGCTGCCAGAGCTGATGCGAGAGTTCAGCGAATACCGGATGCTGATGTTCGGTGCGCTGATGGTGTTGATGATGATCTGGCGTCCGCAAGGCCTGCTGCCTATGCAACGTCCACACATGGAGCTGCGTCGATGAGCCGCGAAATTCTGCAAGTCAGCGGCCTGAGCATGCGCTTCGGCGGCTTGTTGGCGGTCAACGGCGTGGGCCTGACCGTCAAGGAAAAACAGGTGGTGGCACTGATCGGGCCGAACGGCGCCGGCAAGACCACGGTGTTCAACTGCCTGACCGGCTTCTACAAGCCCAGCGGCGGCACCATCCTGCTCGATGGCCAGCCCATCCAGGGCCTGGCCGGGCACCAGATCGCCCGCAAAGGCGTGGTGCGCACCTTCCAGAACGTGCGCTTGTTCAAGGAAATGACCGCGCTGGAAAACCTGCTGATCGCCCAGCACCGTCACCTCAACACCAACTTCTTCGCCGGCCTGTTCAAGACCCCGGGCTTCCGCCGCAGCGAAAAGGAGGCCATGGAGCGCGCGCAGTACTGGCTGGAAAAGGTCAACCTGACCGAGTTCGCCAACCGTACCGCCGGCACCCTCGCCTACGGCCAGCAGCGCCGCCTGGAAATCGCCCGCTGCATGATGACCCAGCCGCGCATCATCATGCTCGACGAGCCGGCAGCTGGCCTGAACCCCAAGGAAACCGAAGACCTCAAGGCCCTGATCGGCTACCTGCGTGAGTCGCACAACGTCACCGTGCTGCTGATCGAGCACGACATGAAGCTGGTGATGAGCATTTCCGACCATATCGTGGTGATCAACCAGGGCACCCCCTTGGCCCACGGCACGCCCGAGGAGATCCGCGACAACCCTGATGTGATCAAAGCCTACCTGGGGGAAGCGTAAATGCTGAAGTTCGAGAACGTTTCCACCTTCTACGGCAAGATCCAGGCACTGCACAGCGTCAACGTGGAGATCAACCAAGGCGAGATCGTCACCCTGATCGGTGCCAACGGGGCCGGCAAGTCGACCCTGCTGATGACCCTGTGCGGCTCACCCCAGGCGCACAGCGGCAGCATCAAGTACCTGGGTGAAGAACTGGTCGGCCAGCCGTCCTCGCACATCATGCGCAAGAGCATTGCGGTGGTACCGGAAGGCCGCCGCGTGTTCGCCCGCCTGACCGTCGAGGAGAACCTGGCGATGGGTGGTTTCTTCACCGACAAAGGCGACTACCAGGCGCAACTGGACAAAGTCCTGCAGTTGTTCCCGCGCCTGAAGGAGCGCTACGCCCAGCGTGGCGGCACCATGTCGGGTGGCGAGCAGCAGATGCTCGCCATTGGCCGTGCGCTGATGAGCAAGCCCAAGCTCCTGCTGCTCGACGAACCCTCGCTGGGCCTGGCGCCAATCATCATCCAGCAGATCTTCGACATCATCGAACAGTTGCGCCGTGACGGCGTAACGGTGTTCCTGGTGGAACAGAACGCCAACCAGGCGCTGAAGATTGCCGACCGGGCATACGTGCTGGAAAACGGCCGGGTGGTGATGCAAGGTACCGGGGAAGCCTTGTTGACCGACCCGAAGGTGCGCGACGCATATCTGGGTGGTTGATTGGGGAAAGGGCCTTCACAGGCCCTTTTTTCTGCCTGCAAGGAACGTGTTGTCTGCATCGCCCCCCGTCGCCGGCAAGCCAGCGCCTGCAAGTCCCCCGCAATCCTCAGGGCAGTGGGCGCCTGTGCGAGCAACCCTTGACTTGAGATCCACCGCCAGCCTGCGTAACGTGGCCAGCTTTCACGGCAAAGATCCCGGAGCCCGCCCCATGCGCCTGACCCCCACCCTGCTGCTCACCGCCCTGCTGCCCCTGTTCGCCGGCTGCCAACTGATGGCTGACGCCCCCAGCGACCCGAACATCGGCACCACGCGCATGCAGGGCGAACTGCGCGCTGC
The DNA here is from genome assembly GCF_003935475.1 of Pseudomonas sp. p99-361. Taxonomy (NCBI): domain Bacteria; kingdom Pseudomonadati; phylum Pseudomonadota; class Gammaproteobacteria; order Pseudomonadales; family Pseudomonadaceae; genus Pseudomonas; species Pseudomonas sp. p99-361. The sequence continues at coordinate 24,991 of NZ_RHQO01000014.1, forward strand.
CGGTGGCCAGCTGCTGTTCAAGCCTTGCAGCGAAAACCGTACCTTCGTGATCAATGACGTTGGCGCCACCGGCATCCTGCAAGAAGCCGCCAACCTGGCCAAGGGTGCCAATGACAAGCTGTTCGCCGATGTGCGCGGCCGCCTCACCGGCAGCAAGCAGGCCAACAGCGACGGCCAGCTGGAAGTGCGTCGCCTGTACCGCCTGGAACCGTCCACCCGCGCCTGCGAAGACCCCAATTTCAGGCAACTGACCCTGCGCGCCAGCGGCCACGAGCCGGGCTGGGACGTCAAGGCCAGTGGCAAGGGCATGGTGCTCAACCGCGTGGGTCAAGCGCCCCTGCCCCTGCCATTCCTTGAAGAAGAAGTCCCCGGTGGCGGCCTGACCCTGACCAGCGAAGCCAACGGTCAGCATGTGGAACTGTGGGTCGCACCACAACGCTGCGTAGACAGCGCCACTGGGGCCGTTGACCACCTGCGTGCCGAATTGCGCATCGACGGCAAGACCTTGCAAGGCTGCGGCTACTTCGGCGGCGCACGCGACAACTGATCACCGGGCGCTTTTATCCTGCCAGTCAAGGCGGCTAACAGCTTATACTTGGCGGTTTGTGTAAAGCCGCCGGCCGCCCATGGCCGGGATACTGGACCCTGCCATGCTACGAATCACCGAACTGAAGCTGCCCTTGGACCACCCCGACGAAGCGCTGCGTGACGCCATCGTCCAGCGCCTGGGCATCCGCGACGAGCAACTGCTCAGCTTCAACCTGTTCAAGCGCAGCTACGATGCGCGCAAGAAGAACAGCGAGCTGCTGTTCATCTACACCATCGACCTGCAAGCCAGCAACGAAGCCGAGCTGCTTGCCAAGTTCGCCGATGATCGCAACATCGGCCCTGCCCCTGACGTGACCTACAAGTTCGTTGGCCAGGCCCCGGCCGGCCTGCAGGAACGCCCGATCGTGGTCGGCTTTGGCCCGTGCGGCATTTTTGCCGGCCTGCTGCTGGCGCAGATGGGCTTCAAGCCGATCATCCTCGAACGCGGCAAGGAAGTGCGCCAGCGCACCAAGGACACTTGGGGCCTGTGGCGCAAGAGCGTGCTCAACCCCGAGTCCAATGTGCAGTTCGGCGAAGGCGGCGCCGGCACCTTCTCGGACGGCAAGCTGTACAGCCAGATCAAGGACCCGCAGCACCACGGCCGCAAAGTGCTGGAAGAGTTCGTCAAGGCCGGTGCGCCCGACGAGATCCTGTATATCAACAAGCCGCACATCGGCACCTTCCGCCTGACCGGCATGGTCGAGCAGATGCGTCAGGACATGATCGCCCTCGGGGCCGAAGTGCGCTTCCAGGAAAAGGTCACAGACCTGCTGATCGAAGATGGCCAGTTGACCGGCGTGGTGCTGGAAAGCGGCGAGCAACTGCACTCGCGCCATGTGGTTCTGGCCCTGGGCCACAGTGCCCGCGACACCTTCCGCATGCTGCATGCCAAAGGCGTGTACATGGAAGCCAAGCCATTCTCGGTGGGCTTTCGCATCGAGCACCCGCAAACGCTCATCGACAAGGCGCGCCTGGGCAAATACGCCGGTCACCCGAAACTGGGGGCTGCCGACTACAAACTGGTGTACCACGCCAGTAACGGCCGTTCGGTGTACAGCTTCTGCATGTGCCCGGGCGGCACCGTGGTCGCCGCAACCAGCGAACCGGGGCGGGTAGTCACCAACGGCATGAGCCAGTACTCGCGTAACGAGCGCAACGCCAACTCCGGCATCGTCGTCGGCATCGACCCCGAACGCGACTACCCAGGCAGCCCGCTGGCCGGTATCGAACTGCAGGAACGCCTGGAGGCCCATGCCTACGTGATGGGGGGCAGCAATTACCAGGCGCCGGCACAACTGGTGGGTGACTTCGTTGCGGGGCGGCCGTCGACCGCGCTGGGCAGTGTCGAGCCATCCTACAAGCCGGGCGTGACCCTGGGCGATCTGGCACCAAGCCTACCGGCGTTCGCCATCGAGGCGATCCGCGAGGCACTGCCGGCATTCGACCGGCAGATCAAGGGCTACAACCTGCCTGATGCGGTGTTGACCGGGATCGAAACACGGACCTCGTCGCCGCTGCGCATCACCCGCGGCGAGGACTATCAGAGCCTGAACCTCAAGGGGCTGTTCCCGGCCGGCGAAGGCGCAGGTTATGCCGGTGGCATCCTGTCGGCAGGGGTCGACGGCATTCGCATTGCCGAAGCGGTAGCGCGGGACATGCTGGGCCTTTGACGGGGATCAGCCGAGCCGTGGTTCGCGTACCCCGGCTCTGCCATCAGCCTGAAGCATAAAAAAACCCCGGCTGGCAGTCGCCAGTCGGGGTTTTGTTTGGCTGCGCTACGCTCAGTGCGAAACGCGGCTGGTGCCGTCAACAGTCATGATGCGCACACGGTCGCCCACACGGAAGATTTCGTTTTCCTGCACGGCCTGGACATAGGCACGCATGCTGCCGTCGTCTTCACGCACAGTGATCTCGACACCCTGGGTACGGGTCAGGCCTTCTTCGGCAGCGGAACCCGCCAGGCCACCGGCAACGGCACCGATGACTGCGGCAACGATGCTGCCACGGCCACCGCCGACGGCGCTGCCCGCCACACCACCGACAATGGCGCCCGCACCACCACCGATCGGGGTCTTGGTACCCTCGATCTTGACCGGGCGCAGGGATTCGATAGTGCCCATCCGTACGGTTTGCACGCGGCGGGCCTCATCACGGGAGTAGCTATCGCCGGTCAGGCTCGAGGCACAACCCCCTAGCAGCAGCGACATGGTGGTAAAGGTTGCCACCAGCAAAGCGGATTTACGCATGGGTAAAATCTCCATAAGTCAGGTGCTTATTAGACGCTGCACATTGACGGCTGTCACGGTACAAACGCAATAAAGTTGTTTTCATTCAGCCGGGGTACAGCCAGCGCGGCTGTGCCATGGCGCTTCAATTGAGACCAAGGATAGCCATGGATTACTTCATCGTCGTGGTGGCCACCGTTGCGGGGCTTTATTTCCACGGGTGGCTGTACGTGCGCATGCGCCGCTGGATGGACCGCGACCTGGCGTTGTCGCTGGCAGGGGCTGATCCGCACAAACGCGCGTTCATGCTGCAGAGGCTGGAGCAGGCACGGCTGGCGAAGGTGAAGCGCAGGGAACTGGCAGGCTGGCTGCAACGGGAGGCGGTGGAGTATTCAAGGTCACGTTGAAAGACCGACCATGCCCTGACCCCACCTGTGGGAGCCCGGCTTGCCGGCGATGGGCCACAAGGCCATGCCCTGTCGCGGTGTCGCGACAGGGCATGGCAAGCCCCGGAAAATCTCAGGGCGCCAACCGCTCCCGTAGCCACTGCCCATCGACCCGCCGGTAGTTGAGGCGGTCATGCAAACGGCTCGCCCGCCCCTGCCAGAACTCGACCCGCTCAGGCAGCAAGCGATAGCCACCCCAATGTTCCGGGCAATGTGGCTGCGTATCGGAAAACCGCGCTTCGGTGGCCTTCACCAGCCCCTCCAGCTCTTCACGCCCGGCAATCACCCGGCTCTGCGGTGAGGCCCAGGCCCCTAGGCGGCTGCCCAGTGGGCGCACCTGGTAATAGTCGTCCGACTCCTTGGCCGACACCTTCACCACCCGCCCCTCGATACGCACCTGGCGCTCCAGCGCCGGCCAGAAAAAGGTCATGGCTGCAAACGGGTTGGCTTGCAGGTGCTGGCCTTTAGCGCTGTCGTAATTGGTGAAAAAGGTGAAACCCTGCTCATCGAGCCCTTTGAGCAACAATACCCGGCAATGCGGACGGCCCTCGCCGTCCACCGTGGCCAAGGTCATGGCGTTGGCTTCCACCGGCGCCTGCTCGGTGTTGACCGCGTCGGCGAACCACTGGTGAAACAGGGCGAACGGCTCGCCCGGCGCCTGGGCTTCTGCCAGGCCATCACGGGTGTAGTCGCGGCGCATATCGGCCAGGGATTGGGTCATTGCTGCGTTCCTTGACGATCAGTTGGTCTTCGCAGGGCTATTGGCAGCTACTTTCTTGTCGGTGGTAGCTTTCTTGGCGACAGGCTTGGCTGGCGCGGCTTTTTTCTTGGCCGTGGTTTTGGCAGGCGCCTTGGCCTTGGCCACGGGCTTTTTCGCTGCGGGCTTGGCAGCCGGCTTGCTGGTGGCCGGCTTGGCGGCAGGCGCCTTGGCATCCTGCACGGCCACCATTGCAGCCGGCGCCGGTGCCGGAGCAGCCTGTTGGTACTTGGCCAGCAGCGCGACCATGGTGTTTTGCGGGGTCAGCAGCATTTCCACGCGGCGGTTGAGGGCACGGCCCTCGGGGCTGTCATTGGCAGCACGCGGCATTACCGAACCCATACCCTTGAGGGTCAGGCGGTCACGCTGCAGGCCGCTGAGGCGGAAAATGGCCGAAACCGACGCGGCGCGTTCCAGGCTGAGCTTCTGGTTGGCAGCAGCGGCACCGCTGGTGTCGGCATGGCCCAGTACCAGTACGGCAGTCTTGGGGTCGCCTTCAACCGTTTTGGCAACCCGGGTGATCGGGCCAAGCGACATGGGCAGCAGCATGTTCGGGCGGTCTGGGTTGTACGAGCTGTCCACCGGCAGGGTCACGGCCAACACGTTGTCGCGGCGCTCCAGTTCCAGCTTGCTGTCCTTGATGGCTTCGCGCAGCTTCGGCTCGTACTCGTCCAGCCAGGCCTGGGTCGCCTGCTGGTCGATTTTAGGCACCACAGGGCCCTTGGCTTGCTGGTCGTCACCGCCGAACGGCCACCACCAGCGGCTGGTGCTTTCCGACTTGGCATCGGCCTTGGCCACATTGTCTGTGACGGCTGCCTTCACTTCCTGCTCGGCGACCTTGTCCGAACCGAAAGGCCACCAGCTGGAACCACCTTCCTTGGAGCCCTCCGGGGCGTGGCTGGCGCAACCGGTAACGGCGGTCAGACACAGGGCGAGTGCTAAGGTTTTATGTGAAGACATCAGCGATACACCATGAAATAGAAAGATATTTTGCCTAGGCACTTCAGGCGTTGGCATTGAGGATAGTCAAAGGGCTGAAGCAATACCCGCATTACCCGATCAAAGGCAACCGGCAAGCACACGGACCAGTTTTTGCGCCCGCGGGTCCATGAGCACATAAGGCCCGAGGGTATTGACCACGAAGCCGAACGCCACATCATGCTCCGGGTCGGCGAACCCCACAGAACCACCGGCCCCAGGGTGGCCAAAGGCGCGGGGCCCCAGGCCGAAGGTGGCGTTGGCCACCTCCGGCTGATCGAGCATGCAGCCCAGACCGAAGCGGGTCTGGGTGAGCAAGGTGCGGTCCTGGCCAAGGCTGTGTTCTCGGGTCAGTTCGTCGAGCAATTCGGACTCGAGCAGGCTGCCGTCCAGCAACCCGGCATAAAACCCCGCCAGGCTGCGTGCGTTGCCGTGGCCGTTGGCCGCCGGCTGCTGCATGCGCCGCCATTCCGGCTTGTTGGTGCTGGTCAGGATCGCCGGGGGGTTGGTAAAGGCACGGGTGGACAAGGCCTCGGGCTCGCGCAGGGTCACCTGCAGCAAGCGCTGCGCCGCGGCGTCGCCGGGGTTGCCTTTGCCGCGGGCAATATGCGCCACGCGGTGAAACGCTTCGTCGGCCAGGCCAACATGAAAATCCAGCCCTAGCGGGCGAGCGGTACGCGCCACGATCGAGTCACCCGGGGCCCGGCCGTCGGCCCGGCGAATCAGTTCGCCGATCAGCCAGCCGTAGGTGATGGCGGCATACCCGTGTTCCGTGCCAGGCGCCCACCACGGCGTTTCGGCCGCCAGGGCATCGACCATGACCTGCCAGTCATACAAGGCTTCGGCCGGCAGCAGTGCGCGTAGGGCGGGCAAACCCGCACGGTGGCTGAGCAGTTGGCGCAGGGTGATCGCTTGCTTACCGGCCTGGGCAAACTCGGGCCAGTAGTTGGCCACCGGTGCATCGAGTGCCAGCTTACCCTCGCCGACCAGCTGCAGTGCGGTCACCGCGGTGAAGGTCTTGGTACAGGAAAACAGGTTGGCGATGGTGTCGCTGTGCCACGCCTGCTGGCCGTCCTTGTCTGCACTGCCGGCCCACAGGTCGACCACGGTTTCGCCCCCCACCTGGATGCACAGCGCGGCGCCACGCTCCTGGGGATCATCGAACAGCGCGGCAAAAGCCTCGCGCACGGCTTCGAACTTCAGCTCATAGTGACCCTGGATCTGCACCCGCTGCTCTCCGTGTGACGATAGTCAAAAAGGTCTGCATTGTTTCAGTAGTTGGGCGTTTTGCAAACTGGCTTGAGCCCGGCGGTCGCGATGCCCAGCGCACCGCACTCACCTGTAATCATGGCGCCGGTTTCTTCTCCAGGCCGGTGCGCAGTTGCGCCATGGCCTGGGCGTTGGCCTTGCGCACGGCATCGATAAAACCGGGGTACGGTACATCGGTGATCGCCACCAGCCCCAAGTGGCCGTTCTCGCCATCGAGCAGGCGACCGCTGGCCGGCTGGTCGAGGTACTGGAACCAGTGCGCGCCCACGATCATGGGTTGTTGCAAGGCGGCAGTGAGGAAATTGGCATAGGCCGGGCCGCGGTTTTCTTCTCGCGCCAGCTCCAGTGGCCCCGGCCAGAACGGGCCGCGATCACGCGAACCGAACTGGAATTCAGACACCAGCACCGGCTTGTCCAGCTCGGCCAGGCGGGCGAAATCGTAGCCGTCCTGCGGCTTGAGCGTATAAAAGTTGAAACTGAGTACATCGCAGAACTCGGCGCAGGCGTTGACCGCCTCTGGCGTACTCACGGCATAACGGCCCCCCAGCAACAGGTGGTTGGGTGCATGCCATTTCAAGGCATCGGAAATGGTCTTGAAGTAGGTTTCGGCGAACACCTGCTGGAAGTGCTGGTAGTCCCGCTCGATTTCCGGGTGCTCCGGGCTGGGCAACGGTGCCTCGAAGCCTGGATCCTCCATCAGTTCCCAGGCGTTCAGCTCAATGCCCCAGGCCTTGGACAACCCCTCCTGGTTGCGGTACTTGTCACGCAACTGCTTGAGGAAGGCGCGCTTGGCAGGCACGTCGGTGGTCAGGCGCAATGTGCCGTAGGCCAGGCCATAACGGGCCTTGGGCTCGCTACCCGGTGCGGCCCAGGCCAGCTCGTTATCGGCAAAGTAGCCGATCAGCCAGGGATCGTCACGGTGATCACGGGCAGCAATGGCCACGGCGCGTTCGGTGGCCATGGCAAAGCGCGGGTCGAACGGGTCGGGCATGCGCCCCCACCAGTCCATGCCGGTGCTGATGCTGGCGTAATCGCCAACGATCGACAGCGGCAGGGTATAGGGCATGCGCCTGGCTTGGCCGAGGGCAGGCTCGCTCCAGTTGCCCAGCGTGTTGAAACCCCAGGCCTGCAAACGGTCGAGCGCATGCGCCTGCCAACGGCCAGTGTCCACTACCAGCGGTGGGCAAGCGGTCGGCTGCCCTGTTGCCGCCGGCGGGCAGGGCTTGCCATAGGCCCGCTGCAGGTTGGCTGCATAGAAGTCGAACCAGCGCCCTTTTTTGAAATTGCGCCCCTGCGAGGACGCATTGCCGTCGTCGTTGTTGCCTTCACCGTAGAACGCTGACAGGGCGTCGCCCTCTCCCGGCAGTGCCTTGAACATGGCCTCACGCCCGGCGGTGTAGGTACGCCCGCCGTCGGCTGCCACGGCATTGACACCCAGCGAATAGAAGGGGTGGCCATCAGGGGTAATCAGGTACCAGCGGCCATCACGCTTTTCGGTACGGAAAAAACCCTCGGCAGCAAAGGCCGGCCCCGCCAGCAGGCCGCCATAGGCATCCAACTGCTGCTTGCCGCGCTCGGCCAGCCAAGCCTTGAGTTGCTGCTGTTCACGGTTGGCGGCTGCCTTGAGCTGTTCGTCGTTGGCCACCTTTTCCGGCCAACTGCCACGCGTGGACTGCCCATAGGCATCGATCAGTTCACGGTACGCCGCCTGGTAGGCCTGGTCGTCATCCTGAATGCTCACCCGTTCGATCAGCAGGTTCTGGGCGACCTTGGGGCCGGGAATGCTCAAGCTGACCGAAGCCACCTGCTTGAGGTCTACAGCGCCGGCGCTGTTGGTCAGCAGCAGCCGCTGGCCGCCGTGCAGCCAGGGCATGGGGGGGCCTGCGCGCATGCCCTGGCTCAACGGCGAACTGGCGGTCAACGGCACCATCACGGTTTGCGCCGGGCCGGCCGGCAAATCGATACGGCTGGTCAGGGTGCGCCCATCGCTGCCTTGCACCGTGACATCCACGGTCAGCGCCCAGTCCATGGCACTTTGCAGGCGCAAGGTAAGGAACTTGCCGCTGGACCAGTCCCACACACCACCTTGCGGGCTCAGGCGCAAGGTCGGCCGCTGCGCCGGGTTGAACACCACACGCCGCAGCACCTCGCCTTCGGCCGTCTGCTCTGCGTTGTACTGCGGCATACCGGCATCCTCGGTCGCCACGTTGACCACCGAGGCCGGGCGCACGAAGCTGAACAGCGTCTGCTGCCCGGCCCATACGGACGAGCTGAACAACAGGGCGAAAACAGCGGGCAGGGTACGGCGGACCATAAGGCTGGGGCTCTCCTTCAGGGCCGTCATGGCCCAGGACTGAGTAATGGACAGCGCGCCGAAGCAAGTGCTCCGGCGATCAGGAAATCTCCCGCCGGAACGGCGGCAGCGCATTGAGAATAGCCTTGCCATAGCGCTGGGTGACCAGGCGCCGGTCAAGCAAGGTGATGATGCCGCGGTCCTGTTCGGTACGCAGCAACCGACCGCAGGCCTGGATCAGCTTGAGCGAGGCGTCGGGCACGGCGATTTCCATGAACGGGTTGCCGCCGCGGGCCTCGATCCATTCGGCCAGGGCAGCTTCGACCGGGTCGTCGGGCACCGAGAACGGAATCTTGGCGATGACCACGTGCTCGCAATAGGCCCCCGGCAAGTCGACCCCTTCGGCAAAGCTGGCCAGGCCGAACAGCACGCTGTGCTGGCCATCGTCGACCCGGGCCTTGTGCTTGTTGAGGGTTTCCTGCTTGGACAGGTTGCCCTGGATCAGCACCAGTTTGCGCCAGTCCCGGTCCAGGCCGTCGAACACATCCTGCATTTGCTTGCGTGACGAGAACAGCACCAGCGCACCCCGGGCCCCTTCGACGATACCCGGCAGCTCACGGATAATCGCCGCCGTATGCGCGGTAGCGTCGCGCGGGTCGGCTTGCAGGTCGGGCACCCGCAGCAGGCCGGCATCGCCATGCACGAACGGGCTGGGCACCACGCAGGTGACGGCATCGCGCGGTAACCCCGAGCGCATGCGGAAGCGGTCGAACTTGCCCAGCGCGGTCAGTGTGGCCGAGGTCACCAGCGCGCCATGGGCCACGCTCCACAGGCTGCGGCGCAACATTTCGGCAGCGAGGATGGGGCTGGCGTTGACTTCGATGTCGAACAAGGCCCCGCTTTCAGCCAGGGTGAGCCAGCGCGCCATCGGCGGGCTGTCTTCCGGGTCTTCGGCGGTAAAGGCCGTCCACAGCTCCCAGTTGCCCTGGGCACGGGTGACGAGGCTGCCGAACAGTGGGTACCACTCTTCGGCCTGGTGGCTGGCGATACCGATGCTGACCTCGCCGTCCATGCCCTCCTTGAGCAGGTCGGCCAGCCGCGTGAAGAGATCGTTGAGCCGGGCAAAGCCCTTTTTCAGCTCGATGCCGACCTCACGGATCTGCTCCGGTACCACGCCACCCTCGAAGCGGTAACGCGGCCGTTCGCGGCCTTCGGTGTCCTCGCTCGGGCGGAAGTCGGCTACCTGTTCGCACAGGGTGAACATGAACTGCTGTTGGGTGCGGACTTCCCGCGCCAGCTCCGGCACCTGCTCGATGTATTTGCCCAGGTCCCCCGGCAGCGGGTGCTGGGCCAGAAGTTTGGTCAGGTTCTTGGCGGTCTGCTCCAGCCAATCGGCGGTGGAGCGAAGCCGCGAGTAATGGGCGAAATGGCCGATGGCCTTGTCTGGCAGGTGGTGGCCTTCGTCGAATACATACAAGGTATCGCGCGGATCGGGCAATACCGCGCCGCCGCCCAGGGCCAGGTCGGCCAGTACCATGTCGTGGTTGGTGACGATCACATCGACCTTGCCCATCCCCTCACGGGCCTTGTAGAACACGCACTGCTGGAAGTTCGGGCAGTGGCGACCAGTGCACTGGCTGTGGTCGGTGGTCAGCCGGGCCCAGTCCTGGTCCTCCAGGGCCTCGGGCCAGCTGTCACGGTCCCCGTCCCAGCGGTTGCCGGCAAGCTTTTCGATCATGCTGTTGAATAGCTTCTGGCTGCGCTCATCGACTTCGATGTGGAAGCCTTCTTCTTCGAACAGCTGGGCAGTGGCCGACTGGGCATGGCCTTCCTGCAGCAGGATGTCGAGTTTCGACAGGCACAGATAGCGGCCACGGCCCTTGGCCAGGGCGAAGCTGAAGTTCAGCCCGCTGCTGCGCATCAGGTCGGGCAGGTCCTTGATGACGATCTGCTCCTGCAGGGCCACGGTCGCGGTGGCGATCACCAGGCGTTTGCCGGCGGCCTTGGCGGCCGGGATCGCGGCCAACGCATAGGCGACCGTCTTACCGGTACCGGTGCCCGCCTCCACCGCCACCACGGCAGGCTCGCCGGCACGGCGACCTTCATCGTCGCAGGGAATGTCGCCAAGCACCTTGGCCACTTCGGCGATCATCAGGCGTTGGCCATAGCGCGGCTTGAGGCTCTTGGCTTCGAGAAAACGCGTATAGGCGCCCTGGATGGTGGCTTTGAGTTCGTTGCTGATCATGGTCTGCAGACGCCCGTAGGGCTGGATATATTTTCAGTGTTTCGCATGGGGCGGCTATCATACCCCGCTATTGCCTATCGTGCCGCATGGAGATCCAGATGCTCGCCTTTACCCTGCCCTACACACTGCATGTTCTGGCCGCCCTGGTATGGGTTGGCGGCATGTTCTTCGCCTGGCTGGTGCTGCGCCCCGCCACGGTTACAGCCCTTGAGGGGCCTGCGCGCCTGCGCTTGTGGGTGGAAGTTTTCCGACGCTTCTTCGTCTGGGTCTGGCTGGCGGTGGCGATCTTGGCGATAAGTGGTATCGGCATGTTGCACCTGCGCTTCAGCGGGTTCGAGACTGCGCCGAAGTACGTTCACGTGATGATCGGCGGCGGGATCGCCATGTTCGCCTTGTTCATGCGCATCCAGGCCTTGCTGTTGCCAGAGTTGAAAGCAGCGGTACAGGCGCAGGACTGGCCCACGGGTGCGGCGGTGCTGGCCCGCATTCGGCGAATGGTGGGCATCAACCTGTTGCTGGGGCTGGCCGTGGTCGCGGTGGCCAGTTCGCGGCTGGTGATCTGATCGCAGGCAGCCCTTCGCCTGGCGGGCTGCCTGCGCGGCCGGTGGGTGGGGCCCATGGCGACAACGCCGCACCCAGGCCCCTGCACACGGTTCAGAGGCGCTGCAGGATCAGCTCGCCCGCCGCCCCCGCCAAGCCTGGCTGGCCAGGCTGCCCCGGTCGGCCATTGGCACCGGCATCGGTGCGGTACACCAGGCAACCCTTGCTCGCCCCACCTTTGCCGGCCTTGCCAGGCTCACCGGGTTTGCCCGGCGCCCCGCCATCGAGGCGCACGACGATGTGCTCCTGGGCAAAGCCTTGCGGCAAGCTCAGGCGTATGCGCCCACCTGCTGCACCATCATGGCCGTTGCCGCCATCATCGCCATTGGCCCCGCGGCTGGCCTGGCCCCAGGTGCAGCCGCCGGCCTGGCCATTGCCGCCGTCGAGCCCAGCGTAGCCCGGTGCACCGGCGCCGCCCCGGGCGTCGATGACCAGCTGCTGGGCATCCAGCTCCGCCAGTACCAGGTCCAGGCTACGCCCGGGGCGGGCTGCCCGCTGGTAGCTGCCCGCAGCGCCGGTGGCACTGAACTCGCTGCCCTCGCCCAGGCGCGCGCTACGCACGTCGATCAGCAACGGCTGCTCGCCAGGGGCCACGACGATCCGCGCATCACGCCCCAGCTCCAACTGGTCGACCTTCAATTGCGCCAGCGACGCAGGCAGCATCAGGGTGGCAGCATCGGCAACACGCAAATGCTCAAGGTGTACGCTGGCCGACTTGCTCGGCAGGCGCAGCATGGAATTGGCAGCAACCTCCAGGCTTTCGGCGTGGGCAAAGGGGGCAGCCAACAGGGCAAGCAGTATCAGATTACGCATTTCGCAGCGCCTCCTGCGCACGGGGAATGGACATGACGTGGAATATCCCCGTCAACAGAATTTGCAGGCGATCGAACCAACGGTGGCTGCGCCCGCGCAAGCTGCCATTGAAGAACAGAATTTCCAGCAGATGCAGGCTGAGCACAACGATGCCTAGGGCATTGATCAGCAGATTGAAAGGCAACGGCTGGGGCAGCAACTGGTTGAACAACACCACGCCCCAGAATGCGACTGTCAGGACCTTGCCCAGGCCCAGGATGAACTTCATACCCCGCCCCCATTGATTGTTGTTATGGCGTGCCGGCCCGTTCGCGCCGGCCGTGCGCTCCACATTAACTGCAATGCCAAGGCAGGCGCCAGCACCCGTCAGCTGAGGTGCAGTTCCACCCGTCGGTTGCGCGCGCGCCTTTCCTCGGTTTCATTGTCGGCGGCGCTGAGAAAGCGCCCGTGCCACTGCGCAAGGCACGGGCGCACGCCGAACTAGCGCTGGATCTTGATCTCGGTACGGCGGTTCATGGCACGCCCTTCGGCCGTGGCATTGTCGGCCACTGGCTGGGTTTCACCGGCCCCCACCACCGACACGAAGCTGCTGCGCGGTACACCGCTCTGCACCAGGTAGTCGGTCACCGAGTGGGCACGGCGCTCGGACAGTTTCTGGTTGTAGCTGTCGGAGCCGACACTGTCGGTATGGCCGCTGACACTCAGGCGGGCAGAGGGCGCTTCCTGTTTCAGCCGCGTGGCAATCGTGTTGAGGCGCTCCTTGTCAGTGGCAGTCAGGCGTGCAGAGTCGAATTCGAAGTGCACATCACGAATGACGATGACTTCTTCCTTCTCCACCACCACCACTTCCTCGACCACCGCCGGCGCAGCTGGCGGGCAGCCGTTGGCATCGACCTGCACACCCCGTGGGGTGCCCGGGCACTTGTCGCGGCTGTCCGGCACGCCATCGCCATCTTCGTCGCCATCACCATGGGCCCAGCAATAACCTGCCGCCAGGCCGCCGCCCAGCAACGCGCCCCAGCCAGCCCAGCTGGAACTTTCGATAGCGCCCAGCGCGGCGCCACCGACACCCCCGACGGCGGCACATTTAGGCCAGTCGGTTTTTTGCAAACCTGCACAACCAGTCAACACACTGGTGAGCAGTACCAGGGGTAACGCTGTGCGTACTATGCTCATTTCATTGCTTCTCCTAGGGGGAATCGGCATAAGGCCGATCTCTGGGAGTAAAGACCGCGCATTCCAATGCTGCCAGCAATTAGCCACGACGCGGTCACATGCCTCTATGCCCGCACGCTGCAGCCGGCTAGTCTTGGACGACTTGAACGAGGATTGGCAATGACCGCAGGTTTTTCCCAACGTACCCCGCAGCAGGCCCTGGCGGCCCTGCTCGAACGCTTCACCCCGCAACGCCTGCTGTTGGTGGGCACCCGCTTCCCGGCGCTGGACGCCTTTGCCCAAGCGCACCCGCAGGTGACCATCGCTACCACTGCGCCAGGGCCACTGCCTGCCGAACTGGCAGCCCAGCGTTTCGACCTGGCGTTGCTGGTGGACTGCCTGGAACACCTGCCCAAGCGAACCGGCCTGGAGTTGCTGGGCGGCATTCGCAACCTCAATGCCAGCCGGGTTGCCGTGCTGGCCGACCTGGCGGCGTGCAGCTGGCAGGACACCGACTTTTTCGCCCTGGCATTGTCAGCCAGCGAGAAATTCTGCCGCGATGAGCAGGTGTTGAGCCTGTTCACCTATGATCTGCATGATTACAAGCAGGTCCCGGACTGGCTCAACGCCAGGTTCTGGGCCAACCCGGAAAACTTTGGCAAGTACTGGTGGTGATGATGAGTGTCTCGGTCTGCCCTTGTGGCAGTGGCAACCTGCTTGATGCCTGCTGTGGGCATTACCATGCCGGTACCCCCGCACCCGATGCCCAGACGCTGATGCGCTCACGCTACAGTGCCTACGTGCTGGGCCTGGTCGACTACCTGGTCGCCACCACCCTGCCAGCCCAACAGGCCCAGCTGGACCGCGCCGGCATGGCCGCCTGGAGCGCCCAGAGCACCTGGCTGGGGCTGGAAGTGGAAAGCGCCCAAGTGCTGGGCGGCCAGCCCGAGCATGCCTTTGTCACGTTCACCGCACGCTGGCACGACCCGGACGGCGACCACCAGCACCGCGAGTGCTCGGCATTCGTCCAGCACGCCGGGCGCTGGTACTTCATAGACCCCACGGTCGCGTTGAAGGCCGGGCGCAATGACCCCTGCCCATGCGCCAGCGGGCAGAAGTTCAAGAAATGCTGCGCCAGTTACATGGGGAACCAAGCATGATCGAACGCGCCCGTCTGCTGCTGCTCGGTTCGCTGCTGGCATTGCTGACGGGCTGCGCCAGTTGGAGCGCAGATGACTGGCGCCCGCCTGAAGTGCACCTGGTCGAGGTCGAAACGGTCAAGGCCAGGTTGCTGCAGCAGGAATTCGTACTGCACCTGGAGGTCATCAACCCCAACGACAGCCGTCTGTTCATTCGCAGCCTGGCCTATGCCGTGCGGCTCAATGACCTGCTGCTGGTGCAGGATGAAACCAGCCTGTGGCGCAGCGTAGGCGGCCACGACCGGCGGACCTTCAAGATCACCGCACGCACCAACCTCTGGCGGCAACTCAAGCCACTGGCCAAGCTGCTGAAAAGTGGGCAGCCACTGCATTACACCCTGCAGGGCGATCTGGCCACTGGCCTGCTGATTCACCGGGACCTGCACTTATCGCGCAGTGGTGAGATAATCCCCGGTGATCACATCCCGGAGTAACCCTGCAATGTCCCAACAACCCCACGTTCATGGCCCTGACTGCAACCACGACCATGACCACCACCACGACCACGGCCATGTCCACGGCCCACACTGCAACCACGGCCATCAGGAGCCGGTACGCAACGCCCTGAAGGACGTTGGCCGTAACGACCCGTGCCCGTGCGGCAGCGAGAAAAAATTCAAGAAGTGCCACGGCGCCTGATCTAGCGCGTCTGTGGGGGTATGGCCCGCCGCGCCTGCTTCGCGCACCATGCCCCCGGTCCAGCACTGCCCGCCGTGCCTGGCGCTACGCGGCCTTGCGCCGGTTCGCCCCCAGCAAGTCCTGGTACCACAGGCCGGCGTCATAGGCGATGGTCACCAAGGTGGTCCCCGCATAGCGCGGCTGCTGGGCCATGCGCTGGGCAACCGCTAGGCAGGCGGCGGCAGTGTTACCGACGAAGACCCCGCTTTGCATATAGAACCAACGTTGCGCTGCCAACATTTCGGCATGCTGCACCTGCGCCCGTTCGTCCACCAGCGACCAGTCCAGAAATGGCGGGCTGACGCCTACCGCCATGCCTTCGAAGCGGTGATCGGTGAATACGCCAGCCTTGGAGTCACAGCCGTTGGGGTCGACCAGCACTGTCGACACCTCGAAACCGTGATCCTTCAGCCCCAGGGTAATGCCTGTAAAACTGGCGCCCGTGCCCGCGCAGCCAACGAACAGGATGTCCTTGCCGGCGCCCGCGTTGGTCAGTTGCAGCGCCAGTTCACTGGCTGTCTGGTAGCGGTGCGCTTCGATACCCACCGGGTTGTTGAACTGGTCGGTATAGAAGTATGACTTGCCCAGCGCGGCCTGGTTTTCCAGGTGGTGCATCACCACGTCCTTGGGCGTGGCACCGGCCATCAGCATTTCCTTGCCAATCAGCCGGGCGCCGAAGCATTCCAGCAAGTCCCGTTTGGTCTGGCTGAAACTCAGCCCAACCGCCAGCTCGACGGCCACCTGATACGCGTGGCATGCCGCCAGCAAGCCGAAGCCAAAACTGCCGCCGGTTTTTTCGATGACCGTGGTCACCCCTGGGATGATGTCGCCATTGCGCACGGCGTGCTCAACGATGCGCCGGGCGGCGCGGTACTTGTGGCTGCCACCGGGGTTGTTCATTTCCAGCTTGGTGTAGATGCGCTCGCTGACGTTGATGAGTTCGCTCATTTTCGGCTCCCTTCCATGGAAGTCTGCAGGCAGGCCTTGTTCTGCAACAGGCCAACGGTGGCGATCAGCAGGCCGATGCACAGGGCCATGCAGATGGCGTTGGTGCCGTCCCAGCCCACTGTGCTCAACAGCAGCGCGGGGCTGAACGCACCGATGGTGGCGCAGATGGCAATGCCCAGATCGTTCTTGCCCTGCATCTGCATCGCTGCCGGGCTGTTTTGCAGCGACTGCGCCAACAAGGCTCCGCCACCGACGTAGGTCAGGTTCCAGCCCAGCCCCAGGGCGATCAGCGCCACGGTCATCATGCTGTAGCTGTGCGACCAGATATTCAGCGCCGAGCAGCCGATCAACAGGGCCAGGCCCGCGCAGATGGTAGTCCGGATGCCCAGGCGCTGGATGATCGCCCCGGTGAAGAAAGACGGGGCGAACATGGCGATCACGTGCCACTGGATGGCCAGGCGCACGTCGGTAAAGTCTTCGTGCATATGCTTCATGTGCATCGAGGCCTGGATCATCAGCAGGTTCATGATGCCGTAGCCCAGCGCCGCGACCGCCATTGCCACCAACACGCTGGGGCTCAAAGGCTCGCTGCGGCTGCTGGCCGACGTGGCAGCGCTGCCGGTTGCAGCGGCCAGGCCGGTGTCGTTGGGCAGGCACACTGCAATCAGCAAAGACAACAGCGCCAGGCCGATGAACGCGGCATAACACAGCGAGAACAGTGGGTAGCCACCCACGTCGCGCAGCCACTCGGTGAGCGTCGGGCCCACCACGGCGGCAATCACGCCCCCGGCCACGACCAGCGACAGGGCTTTTGGCTTGAGGGCTTGGGAAAGGTTGTCGGTGGCGGCAAAACGGTTGAAGTTGGCGAAGGCGATGTAAACACCCAGCGCCGAGTGGCTGAGTACCAGCGTGGCAAAATGCTGGTGCTCCACCGCCAGAAAGCCGCTGACACCAGACACCGCCAGCGGAATGGCCCCCAGCATGAAGGCCTTCTTGCGGCCGATACGGCTCATCAACCTGGAAACCGGGTAGGTTGCCAGCATCAGGCACAGGAACTGGAACCCATACGGCACCGTCGACCATGCGGCGTCGGGGGCCAGTGCGGCGCCAACGATGGCCGCCATGGTCACCGACATCACGGCGGTGGTCAGGTTGATCGACTGGGCGGTGAAGTACAGGTAGGTGCGCCGCGGCAGGGTAGTGTTCATAAGGCATGCTCGTGGTAGGCGCCAAGGTCGATTTCGGCATCCGGGAACACGCAGATCAGGCGTTCCTTGCCTTTGCCCAGCCGTTTGCGCTTCACGCTCAGGCGCCCTATGCGCCTTGGCGAATCGAGGTGGGTGCCACCACACGGAATCTCGATGCCGTTGTAGGTCCACAAGCGTGCGTCTTCCAGCCCCTCGACGGCGTAATGCTCGATGGGCGCGTCGCCACCGATCAGTTCGTTGGCGCGCCGTTCTATCTCGATCACCTCCTCAGCGGTGAAGGCGTCCTCGACCAGAAAGTCGAACCGAGCCGTGTCCTCCTTGATGTGGCAGCCGATGGTCCACTGCTTCAGTTCCTCACGCAGGCCGATGGCAGCGGCATACAGGAAGTGGCTGGCACTGTGAGAGAGTGTTAGCCGCTCGCGCCGTTGAATATCGATGCTCACACGGGCAGGCATATCGACAGTCACTTCATCGAGCAAGTGCAAGTCGTCCGGGTGCACGGTGTGAATGATGATGCCGCCCAGTTTCCCGCCTTTGAAACCTTCCAGGCGAATAGGGCTGCCATAGAGTTTCTTGACCCAGACAAAACGCACCTTGCCGATCGGAAGTTCAATGATTCCATAATCAGCTTCCTGGCCACCGCCTTCTGGATAAGCCACGGTACTTTGCAACTCGATACCGTCGCTGTGCACGCGCGTTACTTGCGTATTGGCAGCGGCCAGGTATTGATCCTTGTAATACAGTTTTTCGGTATTGCGCAGAACTTCGTAATTCAGAGCATTCATGACTCGAGTACCACCTGCAATGATGTTTTGACCTGCACCCGGGCGGCGGCAGGGATGTCTTTGGTAACGATGCAGCCCGGCCCGATGAAGGCGCCGTCACCAATGTGGATAGCCCCGAGCACGCTGGCGAACGCGCCGACCTGAACCCGGTCGCCCAGTGTCGGGTGGCGGGGGCTGGAAGGGTTGCCGCTGATGCCGCGGGCCCCCAGGGTGACGCCGCCGAGCACGTAGCAGTCGTCACCGATGGTCGCGGTTTCACCAATGACGGTGCCCATGCCGTGGTCGATGATGAAGCGCGCGCCAATACGGCTGCGGAAGTGGATCTCTGCGCCCGACAGCATCTTGCCGCGGCGCGAGATCATGGCGGCGAGGCACTGCCCACCGGCGCCATATACCGATGCGCCATGGCGGTACACCCAGTGTGCAAGCCGATAATGCAAAACCGCCGAATAGGACGTATAAGTTCTGGCAATGAATACCAGGTCGCGGCCGGCGGCAGGGTCTTTGCTGGCGAATGCCAACAAGTCGTCATGGGCCTGTTCCGCCACCCGTTCAATAACATCGGTTTGTTTCAGCGCTTCGAATTCTTCAATTGAACAGCACTCCAGTAACGCCGAGGTCACAAGGTTTTTTACAACGTTGAATGACTCCAGTTCTTCAGGCACAGGAAGCCTGGCAATGACGGCTGATTGCATGTCCATAGGGTGCACGGCTCGATATCCAGTTGTCTGGTATTTACAGACGTTAAACGGGCTGCCAGGGCTGGCAGCCGAAAGTTCCGACGAGGGAATAGTGGCAGGTAATGGCCATGTGCAAACGAACAGTCGACAAGCATTTCCGTTAACTGTTAGGCTTTTTTTTCTAACGGTTGGGAACCTGCCATGAGCCCCTGCAGCCTTCATCAATTGCTCAAGCAACGCCTGGATGCAGGGGAATGGTTGCCGGGGCAGCGCATGCCCTCCATTCGCAAGCTCACGGCGGCGGTCCATTTCAGTTACCACGATGTGGTCTCGACCTATGCCCAGCTGGTCAGCGAAGGGGTACTGACCGCCTCGCCAGGGCGCGGCTACTTCGTCGCCAACCGCAGCCGGCAGGCGAACGTGATCCACGAACCCGAGTGCATGGCCGGCGACCCGCTGTTCCGGCTGCTGCAGGGCGGCCAGCACTACACCAAACTTGGCAGCGGCTGGCTGCCCCCGGCGTGGCGCGACACCGAGCTGCTGGCCAAGGCGATTCGGCGCACGGCGCGGCTGGAGCAAAGCTCCCTGGCCGAGTACGGCGATATCCAGGGCTACCTGCCCATGCGCAAACAGCTGTGCGTGCACATGAAACGCCTGACCCGGGTTGAAGTGCGCCCCAACCAGTTGCTGACCACGCTTGGCGCCACCCAGGGCCTGGACCTGGTCGCCCGGTTGCTGATCAAGCCGGGTGACCATGTGTTCGTCGACGAGCCGGGCAACGGCAACCTGATCAAGCTGATACAACTGGCCGGCGGCCAGGTGGTCGGCATCCGCCGAACCCAGGACGGGCCAGACGTAGAAGAAATGCGCAGCTACCTGGCCAAGCACAAGGTCAAGGCGTTTTTCTGCAACAGCACTTTCCACAACCCCACTGGCAGCAACATCAGCCCGCACAACGCCTTCAGCGTGCTGCGTCTGGCCGTGGAACACGAGTTCTACGTGGTGGAGGATGACGTGTATGGCGACTTCAGCCCGGCCGTGCGCCAGACGTTTGCCGAGCTGGACAACCTGGACCGGGTCATCTACATCGGCAGCTTTTCCAAATGCCTGTCGGCGTCGTTACGGGTAGGTTTCATCGCCTGCTCGCAAGACCTGATCGAGCCGCTGACCCGCCTCAAGCTGCTGACCTGCGTGGCGGTGCCGGCGTTTTGCGAGCGTTTCGTCAACACCATCCTGTCGGACGGCACCTACGCCCGGCACATGAAAGATGTGCAGCAGCGGCTGATCCGCCAGCAAGTACAGACACAGCGTTTGCTGCTCGAGCGCGGCTGGCAGTTCGAGATCGCGCCGCAGGGTGGCATGTTCCTCTGGGTCTACCACCCGCAACTGCCTGACCTGCAGCCGTTGATGCGCAAGCTGGAACAACACAAGATCCTGCTGATGCCCGGCTCGGCGTTCGCTGTCAGCCGTGATTACCGGCGTTACGCCCGCATCAATTGCACGCATTTTTCCGATGCCCTGGCAGGGCACTTCGAGGTTTGACCCGCCACCGGCAAATAAACCGACCTGGGACCTTGCATGGCGCCTGCGCGCTCACTACCTTAGCGCCTTTGCAAACTCGCCTCGCCCTGCAGGAGCCCTTGCCATGGCCGCCGCCGCCTTTCCTCATTTCCGCCCGCGGTTCACCACCGCTGCCACGCTGCTCGGCCTGCTTGGGCTGGCCGGCTGCCAGACCGGCGGCTACCAGGGCAGCGTGCCACCCGCCAGCGGCGTGCAGCCGCTCAAGGGCCTGGCACAGAACGTCTCGGTGCGGCGCAATGCCATGGGCGCACCGCTGATCGAAAGCAGCAGTTTCCATGACGCCCTTTTCAGCCTGGGCTATGTGCATGCCGGCGACCGCATCGAACAGATGGTCGCCATGCGCCTGCTGGCCCAAGGCCGCCTGGCGGAACTGGCCGGCAGCGAAGCGCTCGACATCGACCGCCTGATGCGCGCCGCCAACCTCAAGCAAAGCGCCGCCCAGCAATACGCCGACGCATCGCCACGGCTCAAGCGCTTTTTCGAGGTGTACGCACGCGGGGTCAATGCCTACCTGTTCCGCTACCGCGATAAGCTGCCAGCGGATTTGGCCAACAGTGGCTATCGCCCCGAATATTGGAAGCCTGAAGATTCGGCGCTGCTTTTCTGCCTGTATGCGTTCAGCCAGTCGGTGAACCTGCAGGAAGAACTCAGCGCCCTGACCCTGGCGCAGAAAGTCGGCAGCGACAAACTGGCCTGGCTGCTGCCCGGTGCACCGGACGAGCCCTTGGCCACAAGCGAAGTCGACAAGCTCAAGGGCCTCAACCTGGCCAGCCAGTTGCCAGGGCTGCCGGCGCTGGCGGCCGCCAGCCAGAAGCTGGCCGACCTCGACCTGCTCGGTAGCCCAGGCTCGGCCAACCTGGCCCTGGGCCCGCAACGCAGCCGCAGCGGCAAAAGCCTGCTGGCCAGTGACAGCCGCGCCGCCTGGGCCCTCAGCCCGGTGCAAATCCACACCAGCAAGTACCAGGTTGCCGGCCTGTCGCTGCCGGGCCTGCCGATCGTGTTGGCCGGCTACAACGGCAAACTGGCCTGGAGCAGCAGCGCAGTCATGGCCGACAACCAGGACCTGTTCCTGGAACAACTGCGCCGCCAGGGCAGCCAGCTGAGCTACCTGGCAGATGGCAAGTGGGTGCCGGCCCGCGCGCGCAGCGAAACCTTCTTCGTGCGCGGCCAGCGGCCACAGCGCGAAGTGATGTATGACACCCGCCACGGCACCCTGCTGGCCCAGCCCGACAACGCCAGCCTGGGCCTGGCCCTGAACTTGCCGCAGTTCAAGGGCGACCGGAGCCTGGATGCGCTCTTCGACCTGACCCGCGCCGGCAACCTCGAGCGCGCCTTCGACAGCACCCGCGAGGTCACTACGGCCGCCCTCAACTTCGTGTTCGCCGAGCCCGAGCATATCGGTTGGCAGGTCAGCGGGCGCTACCCCAACCGCCGCGAAGGCCAGGGCCTGCTGCCCTCCCCTGGTTGGGACGGGCGCTATGACTGGGACGGCTACGCCGACCCGATGCTGCACCCGTACGACCAGGATCCCACTGCTGGCTGGATCGGCCATGCCAACCAGCGCAGCCAGCCACGCGGTTATGGCATGCAGCTGTCCAGCACCTGGTACTACCCTGAGCGTGCCGAGCGCCTGGCCCAGCTGGCTGGCAATGGCCGCCATGACAGCCGCAGCCTGATGGCCCTGCAGAACGACCAGGTCACGCTACTGGCCAATCAGCTCAAGCAGATGTTCGACGCCCCCGGCATGGCCCAGCCGCTGAAGCAGGCAATCGACGCCCTGCCAGGCGCACAACGCGACAAGGCCCGCGAGGCATTGGCGCGGCTCAAGGCATTCGACGGTCGCCTGAGCCCGGTATCGGCAGACGCCGCGCTGTATGAACTGTTCCTGCAGGAAGTCGCCAGGCAGACTTTCCTCGATGACCTCGGCCCTGCGTCCAGCCCTGCCTGGCAGGCCTTCGTAAGCAACGCGCGGTTGTCGTTCTCGGCACAGGCCGATCACCTGCTGGGGCGCGACGACAGCCCGTTCTGGGACGACCGCAACACCCCGCAGAAAGAAGACAAGCCAGCCATTCTGGCCCGCAGCCTGGCGGCAGCCGTAGATGCCGGCACTGCGCAGCTGGGCGCCGACCGCCGCGCCTGGCAATGGGGCAAGCTGCACCAGTACCACTGGCCGGCGCCGGCCTACCATGGCTTGGGCGATGCGCTCAGCCGTGCGCCGCAAGCCGCAGGTGGCGACTTCACTACCCTCGCGCTCACCCCGTACGCCTGGGGCAGTGACTTCACCACCCGCCTGCCCGCCTCCGCGCGCATGATCGTCGACTTCGGCCAGGCCGAACCGCTGCAGGTGCTGACCAGCAGTGGCCAGTCCGGCAACCCGGCCAGCGCCCATTACAGCGATGGGCTGGATGCCTGGTTTAAAGGCCGCTTCATGAGCTTGCCGCTGCAACAGCAGAACTTCGCGCGAGCGTATGGCAACCAGCGCTTGACGCTGGTGCCGGGCAAGTAGCGTACCCGGGCATGGAAGCCTGTGACCCTTTCCCTCGAAGAAATGGTTCGAACTCCCAAGCTGGTTCCGAGCTCCTAACAAGTACTCTCGGTAACCAGCGCCTACGCCATGGACCTCGTCATCGCTCGCCCCGAAGGCCTGTACTGCCCACCCGGTGATTTCTACATCGACCCGTGGCGGCCCGTGGACCGCGCCGTGATCACCCATGGCCACGGCGACCATGCCCGCACCGGTAACGGCCACTACCTGACCGCCAGCTCGGGCGCCGGCATCCTGCGCAGCCGCCTGGGCCAGCACATCGATTTGCAGACCCTGCCCTACGGTGAGCGCCTGCAGCACCACGGCGTGACCCTGAGCCTGCACCCGGCCGGGCATGTGCTGGGTTCGGCGCAGGTGCGCCTGGAGTACCAGGGCGAGGTCTGGGTAGCCTCCGGCGACTACAAGGTCGAGCCTGATGGCACCTGTACGCCCTTCGAGCCGGTGCCCTGCCACACCTTCATCACCGAGTCGACCTTCGGCTTGCCGATCTATCGCTGGCCAAGCCAAAGCGAGATCTTCGCCGGCATCAATGCCTGGTGGCGGGCCAATTGCGAACTGGGCAAGGCCAGCGTGCTGTTCTGCTACGCCTTCGGCAAGGCCCAGCGGATTCTGCACGGCCTGGACGCGAGCATCGGCCCGATCCTGGTGCATGGCGCCGTCGAACCGCTCAACCGGGTGTACCGTGAAGCCGGTGTGCATCTACCCGATACCCGCTATGCCGGCGATATCGCGCGCAACGACCCCATGCTGCGCCGGGCGTTGGTCCTGGCGCCTCCGTCAGCCGGCGGCAGCAGCTGGATGCGCCGCTTCGGTGACTACAGCGACGCGTTCGCCAGCGGCTGGATGCTGCTGCGCGGCACGCGCAGGCGCCGCGGTGTGGACCGGGGCTTTGTGCTTTCCGACCATGCCGACTGGCCAGGCCTGCTCTGGGCCATCAGCCAGACCGGCGCCGAACGGGTGATGGTGACCCACGGTTCGGTCAATGTGTTGGTGCGTTACCTCAACGAACAAGGCCTGGATGCCCGTGCCTTCGTGACCGAGTACGGCGACGAAGACGATGCAGCCACGCCCGAGCCTGCGCCATGAAAGCGTTCGCTGCGTTGTACCTGCGCCTGGACGCGACCACTTCCAGCAATGCCAAGCTCGAAGCGCTGCGTGATTACTTCGCCACCGCGCCCGCCGAAGACGCTGCCTGGGCGGTGTATTTCCTGGCCGGTGGGCGCCCTCGGCAGTTGGTGCCGACGCGCCTGCTGCGCGAACTGGCAACGGCCATGGCCGGCCTGCCGGACTGGCTGTTCGAGGAAAGCTACCAGGCAGTCGGTGACCTGGCCGAAACCATTTCATTGCTGCTGCCGCAGCATGCAGAAGGCAACGACGAAGGCTTGGCAGCCTGGGTTGAAAACCATCTGCTGCCTTTGCGAGGCCTGCCGCCCGAGCAGGTCCGCGAACGCTTGCCAGCGCTGTGGGCGCAACTGGAACGCCCCAGCCTGATGCTGTGCCTGAAGCTGATCACCGGCAGCTTCCGCGTGGGCGTGTCCAAGCTGCTGGTCACCCGTGCGCTGGCGCAACTGGCCGGGCTGGACGCCAAACGCGTGGCCCAGCGGCTGGTTGGGTATACCGACATCAGTCACCGCCCCAGCGCCGCCAGCTACCACAAGCTGATCGCCGAGGAGTCCGCCGATGAACACAGTCAGCGCGGCGGCCAGCCCTACCCCTTCTTCCTGGCCCACCCACTGCAGGTGCCCAGCGAGCAGTTCGACGCCTTGCTCGGCCCGCCGAGTGACTGGCAGATCGAATGGAAGTGGGACGGCATCCGTGCCCAGGTGGTCAAGCGCGAGGGCCAGCTTTGGGTGTGGTCACGCGGCGAAGAGCTGGTCACCGAGCGCTTCCCCGAACTCCATGGCCTGGCGCAGACACTGCCTGATGGGGTGGTGCTGGATGGCGAGATCCTGGTGTGGAAGCCGGGCGAGTCATCGACGGAGCTGGCCGTGCAGCCATTCGCGCTGCTGCAGCAGCGCCTTGGCCGCAAAACCTTGGGCAAGAAGCTGCTGGCCGACGCGCCTGTCGTGCTGC
Organism: Pseudomonas sp. p99-361; assembly: GCF_003935475.1. Lineage (NCBI taxonomy): Bacteria > Pseudomonadati > Pseudomonadota > Gammaproteobacteria > Pseudomonadales > Pseudomonadaceae > Pseudomonas > Pseudomonas sp. p99-361. The sequence continues at coordinate 50,057 of NZ_RHQO01000014.1, forward strand.
AAGCCTACGACTTGCTGGAGTGGCAAGGCGAAGACTGGCGTAGCCGACCGCAGCACGAGCGCCGCACCCAGCTGCAACGCCTGGTGGAAGAACACCCGCTTGCCCCGGTCCTGCTGTCGCCACTGCTCGAAGGCCCGGACTGGGCCGATCTTGCCCGCCAGCGTGAGCAATCCCGCAGCCTTGGCGTCGAGGGCCTGATGCTCAAGCAGCGTGAGGCCTTGTACGGCGTGGGCCGTACCAAGGACATGGGCACCTGGTGGAAGTGGAAGATCGACCCCTTCAGCGTCGATGCCGTGCTCATTTATGCCCAACGTGGCCATGGCCGCCGGGCCAGCCTGTACAGCGACTACACCTTCGCCGTGTGGGACGCGCCGGCCGGCACGCCTGGACGGGCACTGGTGCCGTTTGCCAAGGCGTACTCAGGGCTCAGCGACGCGGAGATGCGCAAGGTCGACAGCATCATCCGCAAAACCACCGTGGAAACCTTCGGCCCGGTGCGCAGCGTGACCCCCACCCTGGTGTTCGAACTAGGCTTCGAGGGCATCGCCCTGTCCCGCCGGCACAAGAGCGGTATCGCCGTGCGCTTCCCGCGCATGCTGCGCTGGCGCCTGGACAAACCGGTGGAAGAGGCCGACGACCTGGCGACGCTGCAGGCCTTGCTGGCCTAGGTTGCTGGCTGGGTGGCCGCGGTGTGGGCGGGCTCGCTCGCGCAGCCCACCCTCACCGAGTTTCGGCAAACCCTATGCAGGCACAACGCCGAAAACTGTGCTTCTATCTGTGTGCCGACCCGTGTCGCAGACCGTTTTCGCCACGCAGCCAGGACCACCATGCACCATTCAACACACGACCTGCTCTCACCCGTTCCGGGCATCACCCGCCAACTGCACAGCTTCCACTTCGGCCCCCGCGGTGGTGGCAAAGTCTATATCCAGGCATCGCTGCACGCCGACGAGCTACCCGGCATGCTGGTCGCCTGGCACCTCAAGCGCCGCCTGGCAGAACTGGAACAACAAGGCCGCCTGCAGCGTGAAATCATCCTGGTGCCGGTGGCCAACCCGGTTGGCCTGGAGCAGGTGCTGCTGGACGCGCCACTGGGACGCTTCGAGCTACAGAGTGGCGAGAATTTCAACCGTAATTTCGTCGACCTGTCGGACACCATCGGCGACCAGATCGAAGAGCACCTCAGCCAGGACCCTGCCCACAACGTTGCGCTGATCCGCGAGTATCTGCGCCGCGGGCTGGACGCGCACCCGGCGCGTACGCCGCTGCAGGCCCAGCGCCTGATCCTGCAACGGCTGGCCTGCGATGCCGACCTGATACTGGACCTGCACTGCGACTTCGAAGCGGTGGAGCACCTGTACACCACACCCGACGCCTGGCCGCAGATCGAACCGCTGGCCCGCTACCTGGGTGCACAGGCCAGCCTGCTGGCCACCGATTCGGGCGGGCAGTCGTTCGACGAGTGCTTCAGCCTGGTCTGGTGGCAGTTGCAGCAGCGCTTCGGCAAACGCTTCCCTATCCCGTTGGGCTGTTGCTCGGTCACGGTCGAGTTGCGCGGGCAGGCCGACGTCAGCCACGCACTGGCCAGCAAGGATTGCGGGGCGATTCTCGACTTCCTCACCCATGCCGGCATTATCGAGGGTGCCAAGCCGGCACTCCCCGCCCTGCTGCGCCCGGCTACACCGCTGGCCGCCGTAGAACCGGTGGCGACACCCCTGGGTGGATTGCTGGTGTACCACGCCAAACCAGGCCAGCAACTGGCGGCAGGCCAACTGATCGCCGAAGTCATCGACCCCCTCAGCGACCGGGTCACTGCCGTGCGCAATAGCCAGGCCGGTCTGTTGTACGCCCGCAGCGTACGGCGCATGGCTACCGCGGGCATGGTCATCGCCCATGTGGCCGGCGAGCAGGTGTGCCGAAGCGGTTACCTGTTGGGCAATTGATCCGGTAAAACCATTGCCGCCGGCGGGTGGTCTGTAGAAGCACAACCTTCGAAGGACCCTGCGCCCCATGCCCACCACCGACCTCGCCAACGCCTGGTTCAGCAAACGTGGCTGGAAACCGTTCGCGTTCCAGCGCCGGGTCTGGGCGGCGGTAGAGCGTGGCGAGTCTGGCCTGCTGCACGCCAGCACCGGTGCCGGCAAAACCTACGCGGTGTGGCTGGCGGCACTGCGCGCATTCAAGGCCCAGGCGCAGGGGCGCCAGGCAGCACCCTTGCAGGTGATATGGATCACGCCCATGCGCGCCCTGGCCGCCGACACTGCGCGCGCCCTGCAAGCGCCCCTTGATGAGCTGGGTTTGCCGTGGAGTGTCGGCGTACGCAGCGGCGACACCAGCAGTGCCGAGCGGGCCCGACAAGCGCGGCGCCTGCCCAGCGTGCTGGTCACCACCCCGGAAAGCCTGACCCTGCTACTGACGCGTGCCCAGGCCGAAGCCGATTTCGCCACGCTGCGCTTGATAGTGGTCGACGAATGGCACGAGTTGTTGGGTAACAAACGCGGCGTACAACTGCAGCTGGCCTTGGCCCGCCTGCGCCGCTGGCACCCAGGCCTGCCGACCTGGGGTTTGTCTGCCACCTTGGGCAACCTGCAGCATGCACGGGACGTGCTGCTGCCCGAGGGCGGCCTGCTGGTGCAAGGCCGGCAAGACAAAGCACTGCAGGTCGATACCCTGCTGCCCGGGGCCATAGAACGGTTTCCCTGGGCCGGGCACATGGGCCTGAAAATGCTCGACCAAGTCAGCCGCGAGGTCGACGCCAGCACCAGTTGCCTGGTGTTCACCAATACCCGGGCCCAAGCCGAGCTCTGGTACCAGGCCCTGCTGGAAAGCCGCCCCGACTGGGCCGGCCTGATCGCCTTGCACCATGCCTCACTGGCCCGGGAAACCCGCGACTGGGTCGAACGCAGCCTCAAGCAGGGCAGCCTGAAGGCGGTGATCTGCACCTCCAGCCTGGACCTGGGGGTAGACTTTCTGCCCGTGGAGCGGGTGCTGCAAATCGGCTCGGCCAAGGGCATCGCACGCCTGATGCAACGGGCCGGCCGCTCGGGCCATGCCCCCGGGCGGCGCTCCCGGATAACCCTCGTACCTACCCACAGCCTGGAGCTGGTCGAGGCAGCAGCCGCTCGCCAGGCACTGGAAGCCGGGCACATCGAGGCGCGTTTCTCCCCCCGGCTGTGCATGGACGTACTGGTGCAGCACCTGGTCAGCATGGCCTTGGGCAGTGGCTTTCGCGCCGACCAGTTGCTGGCCGAAGTGCGCAGCACCTGGGCGTTCGCCGGCTTGCGCGACAGCCAGTGGCAGTGGGCCCTGGACTTTGTCTGCCACGGCGGCAGTTCACTGACGGCCTACCCCGACTACCAGCGCGTCGAGCGCCATGCCGACGGCGTTTATCGAGTGGCCAGCGAGCGCCTGGCGCGGCGCCATCGCATGGGCATCGGCACCATCGTCAGCGATGCCAGCCTGCAGCTCAAATACTGGAGCAAGGGCGGCGGCGGCAAGACGCTGGGCAGTGTCGAGGAGGCCTTCATCGCCCGCCTGCGGCCCGGCGATACGCTGGTGTTCGCCGGGCGGGTACTGGAACTGGTGCGGGTGGAAAACATGACCGCCTACGTACGCCGCAGCACCGCACGCAAGGCTGCCATAGCACGCTGGAACGGCGGGCGCATGCCCTTGTCGAGCGAGCTGGCCGATGCGCTGGTCGAACAGCTCGACGCTGCCGCCCACGAACGTTTTACCGGCCCGGAAATGCGCGCCGTGCGCCCGCTGCTGGCACTGCAAGCCCAATGGTCGGCTCTACCCACCACGGCTACGCTGCTGGCGGAGACCTTCAAGTCGCGCCAGGGCTGGCATCTGTTCCTGTACCCCTTCGCCGGGCGCATGGCCAACCTGGGCCTGGCCAACCTGATTGCCTGGCGGGTGAGCCGCCAGCAACCCCTGTCGGTATCGATTGCCGTAAATGACTATGGCTTCGAGCTGCTCAGCCCTGGCCATGTGGACTGGGCGACGCACTTGCCGCAGGCGCTGGGCACCGAGCAACTGCTGGAGGATGTGCTGGCCAGCCTCAACGCGGGTGAAATGGCGCTACGCCGTTTCAGGGAAATTGCCCAGATTGCCGGGCTGGTGTTTGGCGGCTATCCGGCGGCGCAGAAAAGCATGCGGCAGATTCAAGCCTCCAGTGGCCTGTTCTACGAGGTGTTTCGCAAACATGATGCAGGCAACCTGCTGCTCGGCCAGGCCCGTGACGAGGTGCTGAGCGAGGAACTGGAAATTGATCGCCTGCACCGCCAACTGTTGAAGATGGCCGGCTTGCAGTTGGACCTGCGGGCATTGAAGCGGCCGGGGCCGCTGGCGTTCGCCTTGCTGGTGGAGGGCATGCGCGAGACGTTGAGCACCGAGAAGCTGGCGGACCGTATTGCGCGAATGGTGGCAGAACTGGAACAGGCGGCGAACAAGGAATGACTCATCAGCATCAGGCCATCGAACATTGCGGCCAGGAGTTATGGCTGCTCCCGGACAAGGCCATCTACTGGCCGGCGCAGCGTGCATTGCTGGTTGCCGACGTGCATATCGGCAAAGCCGCCAGTTATCGCGCATTGCACCAACCGGTGCCGCGCGGCACCACCGAGGCGACCCTGGCGCGGCTGGATGACCTGCTCGCCCACTACGCTTGCGAACAGCTGATCGTACTCGGCGACTTCCTGCACGCGCGCAGCGCGCGGGCACCTGCCACGCTGGCTCGTCTGCAGGCATGGCGCGACCGCCATCCTGGCCTGCACATCGTGCTGATACGCGGCAACCACGATCACAACGCCGGCGATCCCCCCGAAACGCTGGGCATCACAGTGCTGGATGAACCCTGGCTGCTGGGCCCCTTCGCCCTGCAGCACGAACCGCATTCTCACCCGGAACGGCCAGTGCTGGCCGGCCACGTGCACCCGGTCTTCATCCTGCGTGGCAGGGCCAGGCAACGCCTGCGCCTGCCGTGCTTTCTGATCGACGAACAAGTGAGCCTGCTGCCCGCATTCGGTGAGTTCACCGGCGGCTGGGAAATAGCGCCGCTGCCCACCAGCCAGGTCTACCTGGCTGGCGCCGGCCGGGTCTGGCCGCTTTAGCAGCGCATCACGCTACAGGCGCTGGGGGAGGCTCGTCAGGCAAGGTCGGCTCGCCCGGTTCCATGGGTGGTGATTCACCTGGCTGCGCAGGCTGCGGCGTATCGGGGTCAGGCTGATGGGGCACGCCCCCGGCCTGCATGGGCAACGGATGCGCCAGCAAAGCCCAGGGCAACAACCCGATGTGGTTGGGCTGCAGACCTGCCAGCTTGGCACTGATTGCGGGATGGAGTTTCATTGGCTGCTCCTGACGAAACCGATGCACATCATGAGCACCGGCGTACTTCGTTGGAGTGGCAAAAGCGCAGGTAATTCCCCGCGCTCGTCGGCTCAGGTCCGCGGCAGGGTCACGCCGCGCTGGCCCTGGTACTTGCCGCCGCGGTCCTTGTACGACACATCGCACGCTTCGTCAGACTGCAGGAACAGCATCTGCGCCACGCCTTCGTTGGCATAGATCTTTGCCGGCAGCGTGGTGGTATTGGAGAATTCCAGGGTCACGTGGCCTTCCCACTCAGGTTCCAGCGGGGTGACATTGACGATGATGCCGCAACGGGCGTAGGTGCTCTTGCCCAGGCAGATGGTCAGCACGTCGCGCGGAATGCGGAAGTACTCGACCGTGCGCGCCAGGGCGAACGAGTTCGGCGGAATGATGCACACGTCGCTCTTGATGTCGACGAAGCTGCCAGCGTCGAAGTTTTTCGGATCGACGGTCGCCGAGTTGATGTTGGTGAACACCTTGAATTCGTCGGCGCAGCGCACGTCGTAGCCGTAGCTGGAAACACCGAAAGAGATGACCCGGCTGTCCTGCTCGCCGCGCACCTGGCGCTCGACGAACGGCTCGATCATGCCGTGTTCCTGCGCCATGCGGCGAATCCACTTGTCCGATTTGATGCTCATGGCGGGGTGTCCTGAAGAGTTGCGTGGTGGAAAACGTGGTGCGCATCTTACCGGTCCCGGCGCCCAGGTTAAAGTTCCATCCCTCACCCCGCGTCGGGCGCGGCTTGCAGCCGCCGTCGATCCGAATTTGCCTAAACCGCATTCAGACCATTGGCAGGTTGCGGAAAGTGGGGTAAGGTGGCGCCACTGTGCTGCACGTGACACCGAGAATCTCTAGTTTGATGCACGATCCTGATCGGCCCATCGCTGAATTTTCTGCTCTCTTTGCGCTCAGTCCCGGTCAGGGTGTTTCCTGACCGTTATCAAATTGTCCAAGGAGACAGAAAAATGTCCAACCGTCAATCCGGTGTTGTTAAGTGGTTCAACGATGAGAAAGGCTACGGCTTCATCACCCCTCAGTCGGGCGACGACCTGTTCGTGCACTTCAAAGCCATCCAAGCTGACGGCTTCAAAACCCTGAAAGAAGGCCAGGCTGTTACTTTCGTCGCTACCCGCGGCCAGAAAGGCATGCAGGCTGAAGAAGTTCAGATCGCCTAAGCCGATCTAGCTTCCTAGCTTTCAAAAAACCCGCCTTCTGGCGGGTTTTTTTATGCTTGTTCGAAATTCGGCGCTGGCTTCTTCGCGGGCACGCCCGCTCCCACAGGGATCGCGCAGGCTTCAATTGCTGCGCAGTCCTTAGGGGAGCGGGCATGCCCGCGAAGCAGGCGGCTCGCTCTCAGGTCAATCTTCGCTGATGGTGATGCTCGGCATCGCCGGCGCTGCAGCTTCCTGCAGCACGATCCGCGCCCCTACCTGGCGCGCCAGTTCCTGGTAGACCATGGCAATCTGGCTCTCCGGCTCGGCAATGGCGGTCGGCTTGCCGTTGTCGGCCTGCTCGCGGATGACCATCGAGAGTGGCAGCGAGGCCAGCAGATCGACGCCATACTGGCTGGCCAGTTTCTCGCCACCACCTTCGCCGAACAGGTGCTCGGCATGGCCGCAGTTGGAACAGATGTGCACGGCCATGTTCTCGACCACGCCCAGTACCGGGATGTTGACCTTACGGAACATTTCCACACCCTTGCGGGCATCGAGCAAGGCCAAGTCCTGTGGTGTGGTAACGATCACCGACCCGGCCACCGGCACCTTCTGGGCCAGGGTCAGCTGGATGTCACCGGTGCCCGGGGGCATGTCGATCACCAGGTAGTCCAGGTCGTCCCACGCAGTCTGGGTCACCAACTGCAGCAGCGCACCCGAGACCATCGGGCCACGCCAGACCATCGGCGTGTTGTCGTCGGTCAGGAACGCCATGGACATCACTTCCACGCCATGCGCCTTGATCGGCACAAACCACTTCTGTTCGCGAATCTGCGGGCGGGTGCCTTCGGCGATACCGAACATAACGCCCTGGCTGGGGCCATAGATGTCGGCATCCAGAATACCCACCCGGGCACCCTCGCGGGCCAGCGCCAGGGCCAGGTTGGCGGCGGTGGTCGACTTGCCCACGCCGCCCTTGCCCGAGGCCACGGCGATGATGTTCTTGACGTTGGCCATGGCCGGCACCTGGGCCTGGGCCTTGTGCGCGGCAACCACGCAGTCGATCGACACCTGGGCGCCGCTGACGCCCTCGAGGTTGCCGATGGCGGTCTGCAGCACCTGGGCCCAGCCGTTCTTGAACAGCCCGGCGGCATAGCCCAACTGCAACTGCACGCTGACATGCCCGCCCTGGATATCGATGGCGCGCACGCAACCGGCGCTGACCGGGTCCTGGTTCAGGTAGGGGTCGGTGTACTGGCGAAGCACGCCTTCGATGGCGGCACGGGTGACGGCACTCATGGAGACTCCCATTGGCAAACTGAATGTAAAACAGGCGCCTATCCTAACCCGTCAATCATCAGCAGATGCGCTTGCGGGGTGAAATATCTTCGCCAGCCCTTTATAGTGGCCGATCACCCTCATTTTTACCCCGAGCCAGATAAGTAGCCGAGCCACCATGTCCGAGCCACGCCAGATTCTCGTCACCAGCGCCCTGCCCTATGCCAATGGATCGATCCACCTTGGCCATATGCTGGAGTACATCCAGACGGATATGTGGGTACGCTTCCAGAAGCTGCGCGGGAACCAGTGCATTTACGTCTGCGCCGACGACGCTCACGGCTCGGCCATCATGCTGCGCGCGGCAAAGGAAGGCATCACCCCGGAACAGCTGATTGCCAACGTCCAGGCCGAACACAGCAGCGACTTCGCCGACTTCCTGGTGGACTTCGACAACTTCCACTCCACCCACAGCGAAGAAAACCGTGAGCTGTCGAGCCTCATCTACACGCGCCTGCGTGAGGCCGGGCACATTGCCACCCGTTCGGTGACCCAGTACTTCGACCCGGAAAAGGGCATGTTCCTGGCCGACCGCTTCATCAAGGGCACCTGCCCGAAGTGCGCGGCCGAAGACCAGTACGGCGACAACTGCGAGAAATGCGGCGCCACCTACGCACCGACCGAACTGAAGAACCCCAAGTCGGCCATTTCCGGGGCCACCCCGGTATTGCGCGATTCGCAGCACTTTTTCTTCAAGCTGCCCGACTTCCAGGCCATGCTGCAACAGTGGACCCGCAGCGGCACGCTGCAGGACGCAGTCGCCAACAAGCTGGCCGAATGGCTGGACTCCGGCCTGCAGGAATGGGACATCTCCCGTGACGCGCCGTACTTCGGTTTCGAAATTCCGGGTGAGCCGGGCAAATACTTCTATGTCTGGCTCGATGCGCCTATCGGCTACATGGCCAGCTTCAAGAACCTTTGCGCGCGCCGCCCGGAACTGGAGTTCGATGCGTTCTGGCGCGAGGGCTCCACGGCCGAGCTGTACCATTTCATCGGCAAGGACATCGTCAACTTCCACGCCCTGTTCTGGCCAGCCATGCTCGAAGGCGCGGGCTTCCGCAAGCCGACCGCCGTCAACGTGCACGGTTACCTGACCGTCAACGGCGCCAAGATGTCGAAGTCGCGGGGTACGTTCATCAAGGCCCGTACCTACCTCGACCACCTGCAGCCAGAGTACCTGCGCTATTACTACGCCGCCAAGCTGGGCCGCGGCGTCGACGACCTCGACCTGAACCTGGAAGACTTCGTGCAGAAGGTCAACTCTGACCTGGTTGGCAAGGTAGTCAACATCGCCAGCCGCTGTGCCGGCTTCATCCACAAGGGTAACCAGGGCGTGATGGTTAGCGGTGATGCCGCGCCTGAACTGACCGAAGCCTTCCTGGCTGCCGCCCCGTCCATTGCCGAGGCCTACGAAGGCCGCGATTTCGGCCGCGCCATGCGCGAAATCATGGCGCTGGCCGACCGTGCCAATGCCTGGATCGCCGACAAGGCGCCGTGGTCCCTGGCCAAGCAGGAGGGCAAGCATGACGAAGTGCAGGCGATCTGCGCCCAGGGCATCAACCTGTTCCGCCAGTTGGTGATTTTCCTCAAGCCGGTACTGCCGCTGCTGGCTGCCGACGCCGAGGCCTTCCTCAACGTGGCCCCGCTGACCTGGAACGACCACCTGTCGCGCCTGGAAAACCACACGCTGAACCCGTTCAAGGCACTGATGAGCCGTATCGAGCTGGCCAAGGTCGAAGCCATGGTCGCCGCCAGCAAGGAAGACCTGCTGGCCGCCGAACCCGCGGCCCCGGCAGGCAACGGCGAGCTGGCCAAGGACCCGCTGTCGGCAGAAATCGAGTTCGACACCTTTGCCGCCGTGGACCTGCGTGTGGCACTGATCGTCAAGGCCGAAGCCGTGGCGGGTGCTGACAAGCTGCTGCAGCTGACCCTGGACATCGGGGACGAACGCCGCAATGTGTTCTCCGGCATCAAGTCGGCTTACCCGGACCCATCCAAGCTCGAAGGCCGCCTGACCATGATGGTCGCCAACCTGAAACCGCGGAAAATGCGCTTTGGCGTGTCCGAGGGGATGGTCATGGCGGCAGGCCCTGGTGGTGAAGAGATCTACCTGCTGAGCCCGGACAGCGGCGCCAAGCCAGGCCAGCGCATCAAGTAATTGACCGTGGGGGCTGCCTGGCAGCCCCGTTGGCTTTTGCGGCGGGCCGGGGCAACCCCGGCCTGTGCGCGCCATCAAGGAAAGCTCTGATTCATGAACGCCGCCAAACGCCTGGAGATTTTTCGCAGGCTGCACGAAGACAACCCTGATCCGAAAACCGAACTGGCCTACACCACGCCATTTGAATTGCTGGTGGCAGTGACACTGTCCGCGCAATCGACCGACGTCGGCGTCAACAAGGCTACGGCGCGCCTGTTCCCCGTCGCCAACACCCCCGAGGCCATCTATGCCCTGGGCGTCGAAGGCCTCAGCGAATACATAAAGACCATCGGGCTGTACAACAGCAAGGCCAAGAACGTCATCGAAGCCTGCCGCTTACTGATCGAGCGTCACGGTAGCCAGGTACCCCAAACCCGTGAAGCGCTGGAGGCACTGCCAGGTGTCGGCCGCAAGACGGCGAACGTGGTGCTGAACACGGCGTTCCGCCAGCCGACCATGGCCGTCGATACGCATATTTTCAGGGTCAGCAATCGCACGGGGATAGCGCCGGGCAAGACTGTGCTGGAAGTGGAAAAGAAACTGGTCAAGTTCGTACCCAAGGACTACCTGCTGGACGCCCACCACTGGCTGATTCTCCATGGCCGCTATGTTTGCCAGGCACGCAAGCCAAGGTGCGGCAGTTGCAGGATCGAAGACCTGTGCGAGTACAAGCACAAAACTTCTGACGATTGAGCGGATAGCTGAAAACCACTGCAGGCGATTGAAAAAATCTTTTTTACCAGCGCCTGCTTTCTGGTTATAAGGTCGGCCAACGGCCCCTTGGCTTGGAGCGACTCATGAGTACCGATAAAGACGACCTGTCGATCGAAGATGATTTTGTTGCCGTAGAAGATGACGCGGAGCCCCCGGTGGAATCTGCAAAAACCAACCTCAGCAAACGCCGCACCATCGACAACTTGCTCGAAGAACGGCGCCTGCAGAAACAACTGGCCGATTTCGATTACGACCTGTAGCCCCACCTTGGCAAAGCCTCCTGCCCGGAGGCTTCATGGCCTGTACTCAGCTCAGGCCTTGCCGTTGCGCCAACTCGATCAGGTCTACCAGCGACCGTGCATTGAGCTTGAGCAACAGGCGTGACTTGTAGGTACTGACCGTCTTGTTGCTCAGGTACATGCTGTCGGCAATTTCCTTGTTCGAACGCCCGCGCGCCAACTGTTGCAACACGGTCATTTCCCGGGCCGAGAGGCGGTTGACCATGTCCACCTCGCTGCCCGTGCCCCTGCCCCGGGCCGCATGCAGGGCCTGGTTGGGGAAATAGCTGTAGCCCGAGAGCACCGCCTTGATTGCGCTCAGCAGCTCGGTAAGTTCCTGTTGCTTGCATACATAACCCGCCGCCCCCGCCTGCATGCAGCGCATCGAAAAATTGCCGGGTGCCTGCGACGTAAGCACCAGCACCTTGCTGCCTGGGCTGAAGCTGGCCATGCGGGCAATCACCTCCAGGCCATCCAGCTTCGGAATACCGATATCCAGCACCACAATGTCCGGCAGGTGTTGCCGCGTCAGCTGCAATGCAGCCACCCCATTGTCGGTCTCCCCCACGACGTCATACCCATGCCGCTCCATCAGCATGCGCACGGCAAGGCGTATGACCGGATGATCATCAACGATAAGCACTTTATTCATGCGACATCCATTCATTCACTGTTGTGGCTTTGGCACGCCAAGATAACTGACAGAACGACCGATGGCGCGGCGATTTGCCGACGAAACTCATGTGCAGACAAAACCTACAATAGTTGCGGAAACTTCCTACACATCGCGACTATGGTTGTAACAAACAAATTCCTTATTACCGATTACAGGCGTGTACCCGGTGGCCAGTTGCACTTTGAGCACAGACTGTCAGGGGCTGAAACACCCCTTCCCGACTTCGGGGTGAAGCGTGGATCAGGGACTTTGCCCGTTGTCGCGCACCGGGAAGCAGTCCAGTCTTTAGTTGCCCGGCGCAGTAAGGCAAAGATGGGCAAAACCGCTGGAGGCAGCCACCATGACCCAAGCACAACCTGTCGCCCCGCTGACGATCATTGCCATCTTCGCCGGGATCATCGAAGCCTCCGCCCTGGCCACACTGCCCTTTCTCAGCGAGTCCAGCCAGAAGCTCTATACCTGGTTCCTGGTGGGCTTTCCGTTCTTCCTGACCGCGCTGTTTTTCCTGACACTCAACTTCAACTACAAGTCGTTCTACAGCCCATTATCCAATAAGGCAGCAGCGGACAGCGCGCCCCCACCCAGCAGTGAAGCCCTCGCTGCCATGCCGCAGGAGGGGTTGCCAGGCGAGCCCGTCACCTTCATGTTTTCTGGCCCGGATGCCTGTCGCCTGATGGAACAGCAGCTGTTGCAAGCGCTTGCGCAACCACCAACGCCGCCCCGCACCTGGCGCTTTTGCAATGTGGATAAAGGCCAATGCGCGCAATTGTCCATCAGCCCACTGGGCAGTGAGGCCGCGAACCCATGCAGCTGAAACTCTTCATTTCGAGCAGGCACAAAAAACCCGGCCGCAGCCTAATGCCAGTCAGTTAAGTAATTTGGGGCCGCTTCGCGACCCTTCGCGGGCACGCCCGCTCCTACAGGGGATAGCGCATCTCTTGAGTTCAGCGCTAAACGTGTGGGAGCGGGCGTGCCCGCGAAGGGCTGCAAAGCAGCCCCAGTAACGCTTAACCGACAGGCATTAGGCCGCAGCCGGGTTCTTTCATGGCACAGGCCAGCAATCAGAGCAGCGAACGGCCCTTGTTGGCGGCAATGCGCATACGCAAGGCGTTGAGCTTGATGAAGCCAGCAGCGTCGGCCTGGTTGTAGGCGCCGCCATCTTCTTCGAAGGTGGCGATGTTGGCATCGAACAGCGAATCATCCGATTTACGGCCAACCACGGTGACATTGCCTTTGTACAGCTTCAGCCGCACCACACCGTTCACGTTGACCTGCGAAGCGTCGATCATCTGCTGCAGCATCACGCGCTCCGGGCTCCACCAGTAACCGGTGTAGATCAGGCTGGCGTACTTGGGCATCAACTCGTCTTTGAGGTGAGCAACTTCACGGTCCAGGGTGATCGACTCGATGGCACGGTGGGCCTTGAGCATGATGGTGCCGCCAGGCGTCTCGTAGCAGCCACGCGACTTCATACCGACATAACGGTTTTCGACGATGTCGAGGCGGCCGATGCCGTTGGCACCGCCGATGCGGTTCAGGTCGGCCAGAACGGTTGCCGGGGTTTTCTCGACACCGTCGATGGCAACGATGTCGCCGTTGCGGTAGGTGAGTTCGATGTAGGTAGCCTGGTCTGGGGCGTTCTCAGGCGAGACACTCCAGCGCCACATGTCTTCTTCGTGCTCGGTCCAGGTGTCTTCCAGAACACCGCCTTCGTAGGAGATGTGCAGCAGGTTGGCGTCCATCGAGTACGGCGACTTCTTCTTGCCGTGGCGCTCGATCGGGATACCGTGCTTTTCGGCGTAGTCCATCAGCTTCTCGCGGGACAGCAGGTCCCACTCACGCCATGGGGCGATGACCTTGACGCCAGGCTTGAGCGCGTAGGCACCCAGCTCGAAACGCACCTGGTCGTTGCCCTTGCCGGTAGCGCCATGGGAAATGGCGTCTGCGCCGGTTTCGTTGGCGATTTCGATGAGGCGCTTGGCGATCAGCGGGCGGGCGATGGAAGTACCCAGCAGGTACTCACCTTCGTAGACGGTGTTGGCGCGGAACATCGGGAACACGAAATCACGCACGAACTCTTCGCGCAGGTCGTCGATGTAGATCTCTTTAACACCCATTGCCTGAGCCTTGGCGCGGGCCGGTTCGACCTCTTCGCCCTGACCCAGGTCAGCGGTGAAAGTCACCACTTCGCAGTTGTAGGTATCCTGCAGCCACTTGAGAATCACCGAAGTATCAAGGCCGCCGGAATACGCCAGTACGACCTTTTTTACGTCCGCCATGCCATCACTCCACGGGGTTGTACGGAAAAGGACCGATTCTAACGGCGTTAACGATAAATTTACAGTGGCGCGACAGCTTCTGACGACAAAGCGACAAGAACTTTCACAGGGGCGACGGACGGTAGTGAGGCAGGCAAGTCAAGGGCCTGCGGTGCACGCGGCTGTCCAACCTCAGGGTTGCCTGGCCGGCGCAGCAGCAGCAGCAGCAGCAGCAGGGACTTGCTCGGTCGGTTTCTCCACCGGTTTTTCAGGCACCACCACGCGGTCCAGCTCGATGTTCACCCGCCGATTCCGCGCCCGGTTGGCTGCAGTGTTGTTCTTGGCCACCGGGTAGCGCTCGCCGTGGAAGCGTACGGTGATCTGCTCATCCTTGATGCCATGAGCCTTGAAGTAGTCCGCCACCGCCAGCGCCCGGCGGCGTGACAGGTCGCGGTTGGTCAGGCGATTACCGCTGTTGTCGGAGTGACCGTTGAGCTCGACATGGTTCACCGAAGGGTCGGCCTTCATGTATTCGAGAATCACATCCAGCCTGGCCTTGGCCGCGTCATCCAGTTCGATGCCCCCGCCCGGGAAACCGACCTGGGTCTGGCGCACCTGGTCGTAGTTCATGGGCAGCAGCTTGGCGGCACACACCTGGTAATCGCTGTAGGCCTTGGCAAAGCTCACCGGCAGTACCCGCACTTCCATGGGCCGGCCAGCTTCGCCCGCATAGCTGCGCACCACCGTGCTGCGCCCGTCGAGCAAGCCATTGATCAGGCGGCTGGCCTGGCCTTGCGACGAACTGAACAACACGCCGGTACGGGCCATGCGCACGCTACCCAGGTTGATATCACCACGACCGGGTTGCCACGGCGCCGCCGCCGCCAGCAGGCTGGCAGTGCCGGCCCCCAGTATGTTGCTGGCCGAGCGCAGCTGGAACACTGCCTGCTCGCCCGCCCGGCGTACGAACTCACCACTGCCAAAGCCATCGATCGGCTGGATCAGCCGGCACTCGAACGGGTCACCCTCGACCTTCCAGGCAATGTTCTCCATGCGCGTCTGAAAAGTCAGCGCGGCAGCCGGCAGGCTGGCGAACAGGGTCAACAGGGTCAGGTAACGCTGGCGCACGGGCGGCTCCACAATTTCAACGGCTTACCTGCAGGCTATCGGACGCCAACCGGAAAACTTGATAGCCGTGCTCGGCCCAGGGTTTTCCGGTAGCATTGGGGCTTGAGTTCGACCCGCCTGGAATCCCCAATGTCCGATCGCCTGACCCTCCTGCGCCCCGACGACTGGCACATCCATCTGCGTGATGGTGCCGTCCTGCCCCACACCGTTGGCGATGTGGCGCGTACTTTCGCCCGCGCCATCATCATGCCCAACCTGGTTCCGCCGGTGCGCAACGCCGCCGAGGCCGGTGCCTACCGTGAACGCATCCTCGCTGCCCGCCCGGCAGGCAGCCGCTTCGAGCCGCTGATGGTCCTGTACCTCACCGACCGTACCAGCCCCGAAGATGTGCGTGCCGCCAAGGCCAGCGGTATCGTGTATGCCGCCAAGCTGTACCCGGCAGGCGCCACCACCAATTCCGATTCGGGCGTGACCAGCATCGACAATATCTTCCCGGCCATCGAGGCATTGGCGGAGGTCGGCATGCCGCTGCTGGTGCACGGCGAAGTGACCCGCAGCGAAATCGACGTGTTCGACCGCGAGAAGCGCTTCATCGACGAGCACATGCGCCGCCTGGTCGAGCGCTTCCCGGCCTTGAAAGTGGTGTTCGAACACATTACCACCAGCGATGCCGCGCAGTTCGTCACCGAAGCACCGGCCAATGTTGGCGCGACCATCACCGCGCAACACCTGCTGTACAACCGCAACCACATGCTGGTCGGTGGCATTCGCCCGCACTTCTACTGCCTGCCGATCCTCAAGCGCAACACCCACCAGGTGGCCCTGCTGGATGCAGCCACCAGCGGCAACCCGAAGTTCTTCCTCGGTACCGACTCGGCCCCGCACGCCCGTCACGCCAAAGAAGCGGCCTGCGGCTGCGCCGGCTGCTACACCGCCTACGCGGCTATCGAGCTGTACGCCGAAGCGTTCGAGCAACGCAACGCGCTGGACAAGCTGGAAGGTTTCGCCAGCCTCCACGGCCCAGCTTTCTATGGCCTGCCGGCAAATACCGACACCATCACCCTGGTCCGCGAAGAATGGACCGCCCCGCAGAGCCTGCCATTCGGCGAGCAAACCGTGGTGCCGCTGCGCGCTGGCGAGAAATTGCGCTGGCGCCTGCTGGAGGAAAACGCGTGAGCGAAGACCTCTACGAAGACGACCTGGAAAGCCAAGGCAACAGCGGGTCGCGCCATCCAATGGCCGAGCGCTTCCGCGGTTACCTGCCGGTTGTAGTGGACGTGGAAACGGGCGGCTTCAACAGCGCCACCGATGCCTTGCTGGAAATTGCTGCAGTGACCATCGGCATGGACGAGAAAGGCTTCCTGTTCCCCGAGCACACGTACTTCCACCGGGTGGAGCCGTTCGAAGGCGCGAACATCGAGGCGGCCGCGCTGGAGTTCACCGGCATCAAGCTCGACCACCCGCTGCGCATGGCAGTCAGCGAGGAAACCGCGCTGACCGATATTTTCCGCGGTGTGCGCAAGGCCCTGAAGGCCAATGGCTGCAAGCGGGCGATTCTGGTCGGCCATAACAGCAGCTTCGACCTCGGCTTCCTCAACGCGGCCGTGGCGCGCAATGACGTGAAGCGTAACCCGTTCCACCCGTTTTCCAGCTTCGACACGGCTACCCTGGCCGGCCTGGCCTATGGCCAGACCGTACTGGCGCGGGCTTGCCA
Organism: Pseudomonas sp. p99-361; assembly: GCF_003935475.1. Lineage (NCBI taxonomy): Bacteria > Pseudomonadati > Pseudomonadota > Gammaproteobacteria > Pseudomonadales > Pseudomonadaceae > Pseudomonas > Pseudomonas sp. p99-361. The sequence goes on from NZ_RHQO01000014.1 coordinate 66,881, forward strand.
AAGCGCCGACATCGACTTCGATGGGCGTGAAGCGCACTCGGCGCGCTACGACACCGAGAAAACGGCGGAGCTGTTCTGCGGCATCGTCAACCGCTGGAAGGACCTGGGCGGCTGGCGCGACTTCAACGATTGACCTGGGGGCCGCCTGGCGGCCCTTTCGCAACACAAGCCCGCAGCCACCACCCAGGCACAAAAAAACCGGCCACCAGGGCCGGTTTTTCATGCGCGCCGCAATTACAGCTTGCCGGCGTTCTCGCTCAGGTAGGCGGCTACGCCTTCTGGCGAAGCATTCATGCCTTTGTCGCCTTTTTTCCAGTTGGCCGGGCAGACTTCGCCGTGCTCTTCGTGGAATTGCAGGGCGTCGACCAGGCGCAGCAGTTCGTCCATGTTACGGCCCAGTGGCAGGTCGTTGACGATCTGCGAACGAACAACACCGTTGGTGTCGATCAGGAAGGCACCACGGAAGGCCACGCCACCTTCGGACTCAACGTCGTAGGCTTTGCAGATTTCGTGGGTCATGTCGGCAGCCAGGGTGTACTTCACCTGGCCGATGCCGCCGTTGTTGACCGGGGTGTTGCGCCAGGCGTTGTGAGTGAAGTGCGAGTCGATGGACACGCCGATCACTTCTACGTTGCGAGCCTGGAAATCAGGGATGCGGTGGTCCAGGGCGATCAGCTCGGACGGGCAGACGAAGGTGAAGTCCAGCGGGTAGAAGAACACCAGGCCGTACTTGCCCTTGATGGCCGAAGCCAGGTTGAAGCTGTCGACGATCTCGCCATTGCCCAGCACGGCCGGTACGGTGAAATCGGGGGCTTTCTTACCAACGAGTACGCTCATTGTAATCTCCTGATGAGGGTGTAGAACCGTTTGCCGGGCCAGACGGGCCTGCCCGACATCCAACAAAGGCGACCATCATACACGGCTTCTGATGACAGGCCGAATCCAACGAGCAGGCAACCGCCGGTCGCTCAAGCACAGGCCTTGCAGAAAGTGCTTTGACAAGCATTCTCATTAACATTAAGCTCCAACCCATCGACTCAACCAGCGATGGTCAGCCCTTATGTATGTGTGTCTTTGTGTCGGCGTTACTGACGGACAGATCCGCGACGCGATCTATGAAGGATGCTGCAGTTACAAGGATGTGCGAGCCGCGACCAATGTCGCCAGCCAGTGTGGCAAATGTGCCTGCCTGGCCAAGCAGGTAGTCCGCGAGACTCTGACCGAGCTGCAGGTCAGCCAGGCCGCGCTGCCCTACCCGGTAGAATTCACCACCGCCTGAAACCAGAATTTCCAAGAACCGGACCTAGTGTCCGGTTTTTTTATGCCTACATATCAATAAGTTAGGGCACCAACGCGGTTCACAAACATTCTTATTCCTATTAATTTTCATTTATTATTCAATCACTTAGGTTTGACACACTTGCGCATCGGGCTCAAACTTCCTGCTATTGGCACACTTCTACAGGGCAGGAACCCAAATGAAAGGCGACGTAAGCGTCATCCAGCATCTCAACAAGATCCTCGGAAACGAGCTGGTCGCGATCAACCAGTATTTCCTGCACGCACGCATGTACGAAGATTGGGGCCTGAACAAACTCGGCAAGCACGAGTACAAGGAATCGATCGACGAGATGAAGCACGCTGACAAGTTGATCAAGCGTATTCTCTTCCTCGAAGGCATCCCTAACGTTCAGGACCTGGGCAAGCTGTTGATCGGCGAGCACACCAAGGAAATGCTCGAGTGCGACCTTAAGCTCGAACACAAGGGCCTGGCCGATCTCAAGGCCGCCATCGCCCACTGCGAAACCGCGGGTGACTTCGGCTCGCGTGACATGCTTGAAGATATCCTCGAGTCCGAGGAAGAACATATCGACTGGCTGGAAACCCAGCTGGGGCTGATCGACAAGATCGGTATCGAAAACTACCTGCAATCCCAGATGGGCGAAGAGTAATCACCCGCTGCATAAAAAAACCCGCGATCAGCGGGTTTTTTCATGCTTGCCGAAATCAGGCTTCGGCAGCTTTGGCCTTGGCGGCGGCGTCCTTGATCAGGGCCTGCAGCTCACCCTTTTCGAACATTTCCAGCATGATGTCGCTACCGCCGACCAGCTCACCGGCCACCCACAGCTGCGGGAAAGTCGGCCAGTTGGCGTACTTAGGCAGGTTGGCGCGGATTTCCGGGTTCTGCAGGATGTCGACGTAGGCGAACTTCTCGCCACACCCCATCACAGCCTGCGATGCCTTGGCCGAGAACCCGCACTGCGGGGCATTCGGCGAACCTTTCATGTAAAGCAGAATGGTGTTGTTGGCAATCTGCTCTTTGATCGTATCGATGATATCCATCTAGCACCTCAGCTGAACTTTCCGACGCGATCGTCGGCACGGTGAGGCATTGTAACGGAAAGCCGAGCAGCATGCTCGGCCTTGCCATCGCTCAAGCGGCCTCGACCTGCACGGGTACGCCATTGAGCGCCGCATTGCCCGACACCGGGTCACGCAAGCGCTCGTCGGTAAGGTCATTGGCACTCACGCCAGGCTGCGCCTGGGCGACCTGCAGGTGTACGCCCTGCCGGCCATGACCGAACCCATGGGGCAAGCTGACCACACCGGGCATCATGTCCTCGCAAGCCAGTACCTCGACTTCCAGGGCACCGGTGCGCGAGCGAATCCGCACCCGCTGGCCATCCTGCAGTTGCCGCTGCTGCAGATCGTTGGGGTGCATCAACAACTGGTGCCGGGGCTTGCCTTTGACCAGCCGATGAAAGTTGTGCATCCATGAGTTGTTGCTGCGCACGTGGCGGCGCCCGATCAACAACAATTCGTTCGGCGCTGGCGGTGCTTGCCGAGCCAGCCGCTGCAAATCGTCCAGCAGCACCTGGGGCGCCGCTTCGATCGCCTTGCTGGCAGTGGCCAGGCGCGCCTCGAGGTTGGCGCGCAACGGGCCAAGGTCCAGGCCATGCGGGTGCTCATCGAGCTTGGCCAGGGAAAGCTGCCAGGCGGTTGCCTCGCCGTAGCGGCCTTTGCGCAGGGCCAGGTCGATCATCTGTGCGGGCGCCACGGTCGGCTTGATCTCCAGGCCGGCACGCCTGGCATAGGCCTGCGCCAGCCCGACGAAAATTTCCCAGTCATGCAAGGCGCCCTGCGGCTTGGCCAGGATCGCCCGGTTGAAGCGCGTGATGTTGCGCACGGCCAACAGGTTGAATGTGCTGTCGTAGTGATCATTTTCCAACGCCGAGGTCGAGGGCAGGATCAAGTCGGCATGGCGTGTGGTCTCGTTGATGTAGAGGTCGATGCTGAGCATGAACTGCAACCCCTCCAGCGCAGCGTCCAGCTGGCGGCCGTTGGGCGTGGACAACACAGGGTTGCCGGCCACCGTCACCAGGGCATGCACCTGCCCCTCGCCGGGCGTCAGCATTTCTTCGGCGAGGGCCGCCACCGGCAGCTCACCGCCGTATTCGGGCAACCCCGATACCCGGCTTTGCCAGGCATTGAAATGCCCACCCGAGGTGGTCGCGACCAGGTCCACGGCCGGCTCTGTACACAACGCCCCGCCGACACAGTCGAGGTTGCCGGTCACCAGGTTGATCAGTTGCACCAGCCAATGGCACAGGGTGCCGAAGGTTTGCGTCGACACGCCCATGCGCCCGTAGCACACCGCCTTGTCGGCGGCGGCGAAATCCCGTGCCAGCTGCCGGATCTCGGCCGCCTCGATGCCACACAGCGCGCTCATGGCCTCGGCGCTGAGAGGCGCCAGTGCCGCGCGAACCTGCTGCAGGCCATTGACCGGCACATGCGAGCCCCGCGTCAGGCCCTCGTCGAACAGCGTGCTGAGCAGGCCGCACAACAGCGCCGCATCGCCCCCGGGGCGAATGAACAGATGGCAGTCGGCCATGGCCGCCGTTTCGCTGCGCCGCGGGTCCACCACCACCAGGCGCCCACCGCGCGCGCGCAGGGCCTTGAGCCGCTTCTCCACGTCGGGCACCGTCATGATGCTGCCGTTGGAGGCCAGCGGGTTGCCACCAAGAATCAACATGAAATCGGTATGGTCGATATCCGGGATCGGCAATAGCAAGCCATGCCCGTACATCAGGTGGCTGACCAGGTGCTGCGGCAACTGGTCCACCGATGTGGCAGAGAAACGGTTGCGGGTTTTCAGCAGGCCGAGGAAATAATTGCTGTGGGTCATCAACCCGTAGTTGTGCACGCTGGGATTGCCCTGGTATACGGCCACGGCATTGCGCCCATGGGCCTGCTGGATCGCCCACAGCCTGTCGGCGGCCAGGGTAAACGCTTCATCCCACTCAATAGCCTGCCAGTGCTCCCCTACCCGTTTATGGGGCTGGCGCAAACGATCCGGGTCATTCTGAATATCCTGCAACGCTACCGCCTTGGGGCAGACATGGCCGCGGCTGAACGGGTCGTGGGGGTCGCCCTTGATCGAGCTGATCTGCGCCCGCCCCGCGTCGTCATGGCTGATTTCGATGTTGAGCCCGCAGATCGCTTCGCACAGGTGACACGCACGGTGATGCAGGGTCTTGGTCATGGCCGCCTCTGCCTTGTTGTTGGTAGTGAACGAGCTGAAACTATGCGCCCCGCACCCTACCCCGGCCAGCGCGCTTCGCCGCGTGAATCCACCGACATCAGTGGCACGATTTGCGACAGCCATTTGCCAAATTGCCAGCAAGCCGTGTACAACCTGCTGTAGCAAATAAAAAACAGCACAGCCCAATGGGTAGAGACACGCCTTGCAACTTCTTTGCAGGCGGGCTGCTGTTTCCCCTCTTGGCTTTAGGCGACATTTACTTATAGTATTGCGCCTTTCCCTTTTTCGTCCGCCCCCGTGCGGCTTACGCCGCAGGTCACTCCCGTTGTCAAAAAAACCATACGGTCGACCTGCATACTGTTGCAGATAAGGTAGTCAATCATGAGCGCTAGGCACTTTCTCTCCCTGCTGGACTTCACCACCGACGAATTGCTCGGGGTGATCCGCCGCGGCATCGAGCTGAAGGACCTGCGCAAACGAGGCGTGCTGTTCGAGCCGCTGAAAAACCGCGTGCTGGGCATGATTTTCGAGAAGTCCTCGACCCGTACCCGTGTGTCGTTCGAAGCCGGCATGATCCAACTCGGCGGTCAGGCCATTTTCCTGTCGCCGCGCGATACCCAGCTGGGCCGTGGCGAGCCGATTGGCGACAGCGCCATCGTGTTGTCGAGCATGCTCGACGTGGTCATGATCCGCACCCATGCCCACAGCACCCTCACCGAATTCGCCGCCAACTCGCGCGTGCCGGTGATCAACGCGCTGTCCGACGAGTCGCACCCGTGCCAGTTGCTGGCCGACATGCAAACCTTCCTCGAACACCGCGGCACCATCCAAGGCAAGACCGTGGCCTGGATCGGCGACGGCTTCAACATGTGCAACTCCTACATCGAGGCCGCCAAGCAGTTTGACTTCCAGTTGCGTATCGCTTGCCCGGAAGGTTACGAGCCTGACCCACGCTTCATGGCCATTGGCGGTGACCACGTGCAAATCGTGCGCGACCCCAAGCAAGCCGTAAGCGGTGCCCACCTGGTGACCACGGACGTCTGGACTTCCATGGGCCAGGAGGAGGAAACTGCACGGCGCCTGGCGCACTTTGCGCCTTACCAGGTCACCCGCGAACTGCTCGACCTGGCGGCACCCGACGCCCTGTTCATGCACTGCCTGCCTGCCCACCGTGGCGAGGAAATCAGCCATGACCTGCTCGACGACCCACGGTCCGTCGCCTGGGAGCAGGCTGAAAATCGCCTGCATGCACAGAAGGCCCTACTCGAATTCCTTGTCGAACCGGCTTACCACCACGCATGAGTCAACCCCTACTGCTCAACCTGCGCAACCTTGCCTGCGGCTACGGCGACCAGCGCATCGTCCAGAACCTCAACCTGCACCTGAACGCAGGCGACATCGGTTGCCTGCTGGGTTCATCGGGTTGCGGCAAAACCACCACCCTGCGCGCCATCGCCGGCTTCGAGCCGGTGCACGATGGCGAGATCCAGCTGGCTGGCGAAGTGATTTCCCGAGCCGGTTTCACCCTGGCCCCGGAAAAGCGCCGCATCGGCATGGTGTTTCAGGACTACGCGCTGTTCCCGCACCTGACCGTGGCGCAGAACATAGCCTTCGGCATTGCCAAGCACCCCCGCCAGGCGGCAGTCATCGAAGAAATGCTCGAACTGGTCAAGCTGGCTGGCCTGGGCGGGCGTTACCCGCATGAGCTGTCTGGCGGCCAGCAGCAGCGGGTCGCGCTGGCCCGTGCACTGGCCCCCGAGCCACAGTTGCTGCTGCTCGACGAGCCGTTCTCCAACCTCGACGTGGAACTGCGCCGGCGGCTGAGCCATGAGGTGCGTGACATTCTCAAAAGCCGCGGCACCAGTGCCGTTCTGGTCACCCATGACCAGGAGGAAGCGTTTGCCGTCAGCGACCAGGTCGGGGTGTTCAAGGAGGGCCGCCTGGAACAGTGGGATACACCCTACAATCTGTACCACGAGCCACAGACACCGTTCGTTGCCAGCTTCATCGGCCAGGGCTATTTCATTCGTGGCCAGATGGTCAGCCACGAAGCGGTCAGCACCGAACTGGGCGAGTTGCGGGGTAACCGCGCCTACATCATGGCCGCGGGCAGCTCGGTGGATGTGCTGCTACGCCCGGACGATATCGTGCATGCACCAGGCAGCCCACTGCAGGCCAGAATAGTCGGCAAGAGCTTCCTCGGCGCCTCGACCCTGTACCGCCTGCAGTTGCCGACCGGCAGCCAGCTGGAAGCGATATTCCCCAGCCATGACGATCAGCAGGTAGGTGACGATGTCGGCATTGCGGTAAAGGCCGACCACCTGGTGCTGTTCCCGGCACCCGGTAGCGTTGCGGCGCAGTTGTCGCCCCTTGAGAATGGTGTTCGTCGCTACAGCTCGGCGACCTGATGCAGGGTGCTGGGGCTGCACGGCAGCCCCAGCTTCTCAGCCCCTGCCAATACCGGCAAATTTGCCCTGGGTATGCTCGGCCAGCACTGCGGCCGCCAACTCCACCTCCAGCCCTCGCCGTCCGGCACTGACATGGATGGTTGCAAAGTTCTGCGCCGAATCATCAATGAAGGTGCGCAGGCGTTTCTTTTGCCCCAGCGGGCTGATTCCACCCACCAGGTAGCCAGTAGCGCGCTGCGCCGCCGCCGGGTCGGCCATCTCGCACTTCTTCACCCCGGCAGCATGGGCCAGGGCCTTGAGGTCCAGGGTGCCTCCCACTGGCACCACCGCCACCAGCAACTCGCCTTTCTCGCTGCTCGCCAGCAACGTCTTGAATACCTGCTGCGGGTCCAGCCCAAGCTTCTCTGCCGCCTCCAGCCCATACGACGCCGACTTGGGGTCGTGTTCGTAACTGTGCACGCGATGCTCGGCACGATGCTTCTTCAACAGGTCTAGGGCTGGGGTCATGCAGGGGCTCCGGTCTGGGACGGCTCGGCGGCTACTTTAGGACAATTCCCACATGGCAGCCAGCGCACCGCAATCGCGCAGCTCTGGCACGGGCATCCGAAACCGATTTTAGCGGCCATTTCGTGACTGGTCGTTCACTTTCGACCTTTGACATCAGCGTTTCTTGTCTATATTTTTTCGTTTCTGAATACGTGGTGCACGTTAAAGGTGCACTTCCCTGCTCGGTGTCAATGGGGATGGACGCCAAGCTTTGCTGTCGAGCGCCAAGCGCCTCACAACAAAAACAACGAGGTCATACATGACGACTGCTCTACGCCAACCCACACTGTCCAGCCAATGCCTGGCCGAATTTCTCGGCACGGGCTTGCTGATATTCTTCGGCACCGGCTGCGTTGCCGCCCTCAAAGTCGCGGGCGCCAGCTTCGGCCTGTGGGAAATCAGTATCATCTGGGGTGTCGGGGTAAGCATGGCCATCTACCTCAGCGCCGGCATTTCCGGCGCGCACCTGAACCCGGCCGTGAGCATCGCCCTCACCCTGTTCGCCGGTTTCGACAAGCGCAAGCTGCCCTTCTACATGCTGGCCCAGGTGTGCGGCGCATTCTGTGGTGCAGCACTGGTCTACACCCTGTACAGCAACCTGTTCTTCGATTTCGAACAGGCGCACGCCATGCTACGCGGAAGCGAAGCCAGCCTGGAGCTGGCGTCGGTGTTCTCCACTTACCCGCACCCCTCGCTCTCCACCGGCCAGGCCTTCCTGGTCGAAGTGGTGATCACCGCTATCCTGATGGCTGTGATCATGGCCCTGACCGACGACAACAATGGCCTGCCGCGCGGCGCCGTGGCGCCGCTGCTGATCGGCCTGCTGATCGCCGTGATCGGCAGCGCCATGGGCCCGCTGACCGGGTTCGCGATGAACCCGGCCCGTGATTTCGGTCCAAAGCTCATGACATTCCTGGCGGGCTGGGGCGAAATTGCCTTTACCGGTGGGCGCAGCGTTCCTTACTTCCTGGTGCCGATCTTCGCGCCGATCGTTGGCGCCTGCGTGGGCGCCGCGGCCTATCGCGGCCTGATCGCCCGCAACCTGCCTGTTGCAACTGCCGGGCACCCTGAGACAAATGACAACCGCCAGGGCGATACTCAAGCCAGTTGATCGCGGCATCACACGCAGCCCTGACCCCCTATTCTTGCAAGGCCTACGACCATGACAGACACCCAGGATAAGAACTACATCATCGCCCTGGACCAGGGCACCACCAGTTCGCGAGCGATCATTTTCGATCGTGACGCCAACGTGGTGGGTACCTCCCAGCGCGAGTTCGCCCAGCACTACCCGCAGGCGGGCTGGGTCGAACACGACCCGATGGAGATCTTCGCCACCCAAAGCGCGACCATGGTCGAAGCCTTGGCCCAGGCGGGCATCAGCCATGCGCAGGTTGCCGCGCTGGGCATCACCAACCAGCGCGAGACCACTGTTGTATGGGACAAGGAAACCGGGCGCCCGGTATACAACGCCATCGTCTGGCAGTGCCGCCGCAGCACCGAGATCTGCGCCCAGCTCAAGCGCGATGGCCATGAAGACTACATTCGCGAAGCCACGGGCCTGGTCACCGACCCGTACTTTTCCGGCACCAAGCTGAAATGGATCCTCGACAACGTTGAAGGCGCCCGTGAACGGGCCGAACGTGGCGAATTGCTGTTCGGCACCATCGATACCTGGCTGATCTGGAAATTTTCCGGTGGCAAGGTCCATGTCACCGACTACACCAATGCCTCGCGCACGCTGATGTTCAACATCCACAGCCTGCAGTGGGACGACAAACTGCTGGAGATCCTGGGCATCCCGCGGCAGATGCTGCCTGAGGTGCGGCCGTCGTCGGAAGTGTACGGCCACACCAAGAGCGGCATCGCCATCGCCGGTATCGCCGGTGACCAGCAGTCGGCCCTGTTCGGCCAGATGTGCGTGGCACCGGGCCAGGCCAAGAACACCTACGGCACCGGCTGCTTCCTGCTGATGAACACCGGCAGCCAGGCCGTGAAGTCTTCCCATGGCCTGCTCACCACCATTGCCTGCGGGCCACGGGGCGAAGTGGCCTATGCATTGGAAGGCGCCGTGTTCAATGGCGGCTCCACCGTGCAGTGGCTGCGTGACGAGCTGAAGATCGTCAACGACGCACTGGATACCGAGTACTTCGCCAGCAAGGTCAAAGACAGCAATGGCGTGTACCTGGTGCCGGCGTTTACCGGCCTGGGTGCACCGTACTGGGATCCCTATGCCCGTGGCGCGCTGTTTGGCCTGACCCGCGGCGTGAAGGTGGACCACATCATTCGTGCGGCCCTCGAGTCGATTGCCTACCAGACCCGCGACGTGCTCGACGCCATGCAACAGGACTGCGGCCAGCGCCTGTCCGAACTGCGCGTAGACGGTGGCGCAGTGGCCAACAACTTCCTCATGCAGTTCCAGGCAGACATCCTCGGCACTTGCGTGGAACGCCCGAAGATGCGTGAAACCACAGCCCTCGGCGCAGCATACCTGGCGGGCCTGGCCTGTGGCTTCTGGTGCGGCCTGGACGAGTTGCGCGACAAGGCCATCATCGAACGCGAGTTCAGCCCGCAGTTGGATGAAGCGCAGAAAGAAAAGCTGTATGCCGGCTGGAAGAAGGCCGTCGATCGCACCCGCGATTGGGAAGATCACGACGCCTGAGGCACCCTCAGCGATGCCGCGGTCCCGCCATGGGATCGCGGATCGCGGTTCGCAGCCCGGGCCGATGCGTCATAGCCCACTGGCCGTAGTCTCCGTCCTACGGCATCATTGCAGAATTTGTCCGGCAGCCCCAAAGGACCGCCCATGAATCTGCCCCCACGCCAACAACAAATCCTCGAACTGGTGCGAGAGCGCGGTTATGTCAGTATCGAGGAAATGGCGCAGCTGTTCGTCGTGACGCCACAAACCATCCGCCGTGACATCAACCAGTTAGCCGAACTCAACCTGCTGCGCCGCTACCACGGGGGTGCCGCTTACGATTCGAGCGTCGAAAATACCGCCTACGCCATGCGTGCCGACCAGATGCGCGACGAGAAGCAACGCATCGCCGAGGCCGTGGCCAGGCAAATACCCGACCATGCCTCGGTGTTCATCAACATAGGTACCACCACCGAATCCATCGCCCGGGCCCTGCTCAATCACAACCACCTGAAAGTCATCACCAACAACCTGCATGTGGCCGCCATTCTCGCGGCCAAGGATGATTTCGAGGTGCTGGTGGCAGGCGGCACGGTGCGTCGCGATGGCGGCGTGGTCGGCCAGGCCAGCGTCGATTTCATCAACCAGTTCAAGGTCGATTTCGCCCTGGTAGGGATCAGTGGCATTGACGAGGACGGCAGCCTGCTCGACTTCGACTACCAGGAAGTGCGGGTATCCCAGGCCATCATCACCAATGCCCGCCAGGTTATCCTCGCCGCCGACTCCAGCAAGTTCGGGCGCAACGCCATGGTGCGCCTGGGTTCGATCAGCCTGGTGGATTGCCTGGTGACCGATCAGGCCCCCGCCCCCGCCCTGACTCAACTGCTCAACCAGTACAAGATCCGCATCGAAGTGGTGTAAACGCCCCACCGGCCGTCGGGCTGTAACGCCCTCAGATCGAGCGCTGCGCGATCTGCGGGCGGCTCGGTGCGCGAAGGGTTCAAGCGCATTTTCGTTAATGTTCATTTACTTGCCATGTGATCAGTTTTTTCTATGAAAACTCACTGGCAAGCGCCCTCCTGTTGCGCTAGTATTTTCGGAAACGAACATTAATGTTCATATTCGATATGAACAGTTTCAGGAGGCTTTGCCCGTGTCCCAGCCCGTTTCGTCCCAGCCAGCACTCGCCGACTGCTACGACATTGCCGTAATCGGCGGTGGCATCAATGGGGTCGGCATTGCCGCCGATGCCGCTGGCCGGGGCCTCAAGGTGTTCCTGTGCGAAAGGGACGACCTGGCCCAGCACACCTCATCGGCCAGCAGCAAACTGATCCACGGCGGCCTGCGCTACCTTGAGCACTACGAGTTTCGCCTGGTACGCGAAGCGCTGGCTGAACGTGAAGTGCTGCTGGCCAAGGCGCCACACATCGTCAAGCCCATGCGTTTCGTGCTGCCACACCGCCCGCACCTGCGCCCGGCCTGGATGATTCGCGCTGGCCTGTTCCTGTATGACCACCTGGGCAAGCGCAAGCGCCTGGGCGCCTCGCGCAGCCTGCGCTTTGGCCCGGGCTACCCGCTCAAACCGCAGATCACCCGCGGTTTCGAGTACGCCGACTGTGCAGTCGACGATGCCCGCCTGGTGGTGCTCAATGCCATGGCTGCCCGTGAACACGGCGCTCACATTCTGACCCGCACCCGCTGCCTGCGCGCCGAGCGTGTAGATGGCCTGTGGCAGGTAGACCTGCTGCATGCCGACGGCAAGCAACAGCGCATTCGGGCACGCGCCCTGGTCAATGCTGCCGGCCCTTGGGTGGCCAGTTTCATCAAGGACGACCTCAAGCTCGATGCGCCCTATGGCATTCGCCTGATCCAGGGCAGCCACCTGATCGTGCCGCGCCTGTATGAAGGCGAACACGCCTATATCCTGCAGAACGAAGACCAGCGCATTGTCTTCTGCATCCCTTACCTGGAGCGCTTTACCCTGATCGGCACCACCGACCGGGAGTACAGCGGCGACCCGGCGAAAGTCGCCATTACCGACCAGGAAACCCAGTACCTGCTCAACGTGGTCAACGCCCATTTCAACCACCAGCTGAGCCAGGCCGACATCCTTAACACCTATTCCGGGGTACGTCCGCTGTGCAACGACGAGTCGGACAACCCGTCGGCCGTCACCCGCGACTACACGCTGGCGCTGTCGGCAGAGGTCGGTCAGGCCCCGCTGCTGTCAGTATTCGGCGGCAAACTGACCACCTACCGCAAGTTGGCCGAATCGGCGATGGCCGAGCTGAAGCCCTTCTTCAGCCAGATGCGCGGCAGCTGGACGGCCACCGCGCCCCTGCCGGGTGGCGAACACATGACCACCGCACAAGCGCTGCTGGAGCAACTGTTGGCCCGCCATGGCTGGCTGCCGGTGGATATCGCCAAACGCTGGGCGAATACCTATGGCAACCGTGTCTGGCAACTGCTCGATGGCGTGAATGGCCCGGATGACCTCGGCCAGGCCATTGGCGGTGGGCTATTCGCTCGCGAAGTCGACTACCTTTGCGAGGCTGAGTGGGCGACGACCGCCGACGACATCCTGTGGCGCCGCACCAAATTGGGCCTGTTCACTCATGCAGCAGAACGCCTGGCCCTGGAAAACTACCTGCAACAAACCCGAGTTGGGCTTGCCCAGGGCAACGCCGCGTGATGCGGCGCTGCTGCGCAGGCTCAAAGCCTGCTGTGCAGCTCCTGCGCCAGGGTTAGCAGCAAGCGTCGCTCGGCCTGCTCGTATTCGTACTTGAGGGCCTTGCAACGCAGGGCGAAGGTCCAGTCGTCGATCTGCCCCTGGCTTACCTGCTCTTCGAGGCTCTCCATCCGAACATTGAGCGGTTGCAGTACGTGCTCGAAGCGCGCCGGGTGGCGCTCGCGGGTATGGACCTCCCAGAACGGCCGCTGCGCCAGGGAGCCAATCACTTGCTCAGGTGTCTCGTTTGCCAGGATCTGGTCGCGAGCACGCAGCAGGTCGCTGCTGGTGACATGGGCAATCCCTGGGTAGTGCATCTCATCGTGCTCGATGGGCAGGTCAAGGGTGGCACTCAACTTGAGCCGGTAGTACAGCCGGGTCTCGACCTCATCCACGCCGACCGTACGCTGCGCACGCAGGCGCTCGATGTGGCGCACGGCAAGCCGGTCGACTTCGTCCAGGCGCCAAAGCGAACGCCCCAGACGCCATAAACGCCCCTCCAGCCCCGCCGGCTCACCGCCTACCGCGCGCTCCACCATTACACCCAGCTCAAGCTGCTCCAACGTCAACAGCAGCCGGTCTTCACACGTCCTTGGGCCACCGGCTTCAGCGAACAGGCGCACACGCACAGCCTCATGTTGCTCGCAGAACTCCAGAATGCGCCAGATACGCGCGCGGTAACGCGCCGGCGCCAGGTCGAAATCTTCCGCCCCCGCGAAGTCCGCTAGAAACCGAAACAGGTCGGCGGCGCCACGCTCTGCGCCTAACGCGTCGTAGATGGCGCGCCAGCGTATCCGTTGTTGTGCCTCGGCCGCACCGGCCAAGCGCTCGAACAAGGCGTCGTCCACAGGCCGGTGCTGACGCATGCGGCCAGCACCGGGTTGCGTTGCCCTGGCCTGCTCAAGCAGGGCTTCGTCGGCCTCGTCGAGCGGGTTATCGTGCAGTGCGTGATCTTCCAGTTGCAGGCGCAGCCTTGCCAGGTCCTGGCGCAACTGACGGATACGGTTGTCACGCAGATCGACCCTGGCTCGCCAGGACACTGCCTCGGGCATGTGCTCAAGGCCGGTGGACCTCAGCCGCACTTCGCGCAGGTAGCGCAGTGTGGTCAACACCGGCGCACGCCCCAGCGGGTTGTGGCTCAAGTCCAGAAGCTGCAGGTTGCGCACCTGCACCAGGCGGCCCTCACCGCCACTGTCCAGCACGATATGGTTACGCGACAGCGTCAACGTCCTGAGCCGCTCCAGGCTTTCCAGCCCTGCCGGAATCGCGGTCAGCCGATTGCGCGACAGGTCCAGTTCCACCAGGTTGCCAAAGCGCAGCAGGAAGTCCTCGTCGATTGCAGTAAGGCCGCTGTCCCGAAGGTACAAACGTTTGACATGATCGAAACGGATGCCCTGCGGAAGCTGTGGCAAGCTGCCGAAGTGCTCGCCATCCAGGTCCAGTACGTAATCGCCCGATACATTGACCACCTTGCGCCTCCAGCAGCGGCGCAGGGCGGTCTCCAACCGACGTCGCCTCACGCCCTGCAGCGGGTTGCTGGCGGCCTGGCGCCACTGGCGCAAGCAAGTGCGCAGCTGTGCCAGGTGCTCTTGCAGTTGCGTGTAGTGCTCCCACAACCCTGCATCTCCACCGTTGACGTTCAGCAGGTAGGCCTGTATCTCATCGTCGCTCAGGGTGGGAAAAATCTGCTGAATGCCCCGCCGGATTGCTTGCCGTTCGCCGCTTCCGCGCCCGCTGAGGGGGTAACCCAGGCGCCCATCGCCGAAACGCCGGGGTGGGCGGAAGGCGCTGTGGACAGGTTGCATGCCGCACCATGTGGCGGCCTGTTCCCGGTCACTTGCGGCACTGCGCAACAACCACTGGCCGAAGGCTTCTTCACCCAGGCCCCCATTGCCCAGCTCTGCCAACTGCGCCTCATCCAGACTCGTCAGCAATGCCCACTGCAAGCTGTGGGAACGCGCCGATCGTGGACTGCGGTAACCGTCGGCGCGCCTGAAGACGTATTGCACCTGCTCGGCGCCCTCACTGCCGGCACTGGCCAGCAGCGCCCCCTGCGCAGTGCGCTCACGAAGCTCCAGCCTTAGCGTCGGCGGCCAGGCAAGCCGTTCACCCAAGACCCCGAAAGCGATCCGCTCGCTGTCGGCGTTGACTGCACGCGGCAGGTACAAGCCGGCACACGCGCGGTCCAGCCGGCGTTCACGCAGTTGCCAGCGTGCCCGCTCGGCCAGCGCCAACGGCATGCGTTGCCGTTCCAGCAATTGCTCGCGCTCGACGCCGCTGCACTGCGCCATCAACTCAACCAGCTGACGCCTCGACAAACCGGGGAACGCCCTGGCCAACAGGCTGCTGCCGTGCTCCGCCACGCTATCGGCAAGCTGCTGCTCCAAGGCCGGGCCGGCCAGGTCGGGGAAGCGCTCATGGGCCCGGTAGACATCCAGCGCATCATACAGCCGTGCCGGGGCATCCACCTGTTCCAGATGCAGGCGGCGCAGCCGGGCTTCACTCAACCCCGTGGCCTGCAGCAGGTAATCCGCGGCGGCATCGGGTACACCGGCAAGCCTTGAACTCAGCCGCCTGACCAACTGGCCGGCCCCCTGCCAGTCCCCTGGCCGCTCCAGCTCATGGCGCCAACCATCGCCACCGTTACTTTCGAGCCTGGGCTGCCAGGCTTCACCACGCGATGCGTGGCGAATTCGCGTGCTGCCATGCACAGGGTCCTCGCTCACCCGGTACATGGCTCCGTCCAGGTGCCATACCCACTCATGCAGGTCATCTCCAGGGCTCCAGTCAATCGAATACCCCGGCAAGTTCGCTGCAACCAAACCAGCCTTTCCAGCCTGGTCACGCATCGGCTGCAGCGCGTCCACGAACGGCACGCGCTGCAGGTAGTGCCGCACCGCGGAGGCACCGGTGGCAATCAGCGCGCCCGCCACCACGGTTTGCGCAACACCGAACACATGATCCATGGCGCCCTGCCGGTCGCCGATACGCCAGTCCTGATAGCCTTCGTACACTTCCCCGGCCAACTCCACCGCCGTGTAGGCCAATAAGCCCTCGCCCAGCACCGGAACGAACATGCCTGCCAGGTTCAAGAGGTTCAGGCCCAGTTCCCGATAGGCGTGCAGCCGAGCATCGCGCTCCTGTTCATCGAGGTCTGCGGTAGGTACGGCCAGCACGTGGGCATCATCGAGCAGTTTGTCTATCTGCAACCCACGCACATGGCTGAACAGCGATGTGTCGATGGCCAGGTGCCTGCCATCGAGCTCAGGCACCTGGTGCGCCGCACTTGCCTCTATCCGCTCCTCAAGCAGTTGCTGAAAGCCAACCCGGTCGCGCTCGCTGATGAAGCGGCTGAAGAACCGGCGGTAGGGTGCCGTCGTGAGGCGCCGGGCCAATGCCCGGAACACCTCTTCCCAGGACCGATAGACGCCAACTGACGACTGCGGGTCATTCGGTACCCAGACGCATACACCCTGCAAGTCCGCACCCACCGCCGGCCGCAGCTCCAGTGTCACCACGCCGCGCACACATTTGCCCAGCAGGTACAACTGGCGTGGTGCGACCTCACCCGGCACCGCCGGCACCGTGGGTAAAGCGGTAAAACAGGGCAACAGCAAGCGGTAGCTGTTCTCGTCCAACTCACCTTTGAGCAATGCGCAGCGTACTGCCACTTCCAGGTCGGCGCGGGCGTTTTCCTCGAAACACCGGTGTACAGCGGCCTTGGCCGAGCCAGGTGCAGCACCCGGAGCATCGTCCGGCGCCAGGCACTGCTGCAGGATGGCCTGGTAGCGCCCGCCCACATCGGCCTCGCGGCAGCGCCCGGCGAATACCTCGTAACCCACCGGCACGTGCTCGCCCTTTGCGTCCAGTAGCCAACCCCGGCGGCTGGGCGAAGGGCGCGTGTCGACGATATGGAAATTGTGCAGTACCGCCGCCAGCAACGGCGTGGAAGATCGTTGCATGTGCCGGCGAATGGGCCACCCCGGCGCCATCGGCGGCAATATAACGGTGCGCTCGATACCCACATGGCTGCGGCGCAAATCCGCGATCGTCAGGTCGGCACGGTTCAATACCTGGTTCAAACGGGTAGCTGCGAACTCATCCAGTGCCGGAATGGCTTGCAGGATTCGGTGCAATGAATGGGTCGCTTCTTCTTGGGCGTGCAGCGCGCGGCGCAAGGCAAGCAGCCAGTCGACATTGCCATGGGCCACCAGCCATGCAGGCAGGCGCCGGGCAATCAGGGTATCGATCGATTCAGCGGGAAACAATGGCTCGGTCATCGGTTCAGCTCCAGCGACAAGGGCGCCGAGTCAACCAGCCCTCCAGCCAGAGGCTGAGGTACACCCATAGCCCCAACCTGGGTTCCTGCAGCGAGCCCGCCCGGGCAAACAATCGGTTTTCCGACCGTAGCAACCAGGATAGTTCGGAAAACCGAACGAAAGCCCGAGATAGACGCACTCCGCCAGGGCCCCGAGCGCCCGGACGATCAGGTTTTTTGCTCGTCAAACCCGTTTGGCACGACTCATGCTCTACACTCTTCAATCGAATGCACAGCGCTTCGCTGTATTCGTTGAACGAAAGAGTCCGCCAACGGCTCCATAAAAAAAACAAACACGTCGAGGAAAATTTGATGCGTATCGTTCGTCATCTGTTGGGCGCCACCATTGCCGCTGCGATCATTGCTTCGCCAGCCATGGCTGAAGAACTGACCGGCACCCTCAAGAAGATCAAGGACTCGGGCACCATCACCCTGGGCCACCGCGACTCTTCCATTCCATTTTCCTACCTGGCCGGCAAACCCGAGCCCGTGGGCTACTCGCATGACATTCAGCTGGCTGTCGTCGATGCCCTGAAAAAACAACTGGGCACGGACATCAAGGTCCGCTACAACCTGGTCACCTCGCAGACCCGTATCCCGCTGGTGCAAAACGGCACCGTCGACCTGGAATGCGGCTCCACCACCAACAACGTCGAGCGCCAGCAGCAAGTCGGCTTCTCGGTCGGCATCTTCGAAGTCGGTACCCGCCTGCTGACCAAGGTCAAGGACGGTCAACCTGCATACAAGGACTTCCCGGACCTGGCTGGCAAGAACGTGGTGACCACCGCCGGCACCACCTCCGAGCGCATTCTCAAGGCGATGAACGCCGACAAGCAGATGAAGATGAACGTGATTTCCGCCAAGGACCACGGTGAAGCCTTCAACATGCTAGAAAGCGGCCGCGCCGTAGCCTTCATGATGGACGACGCCCTGCTCGCCGGTGAAATGGCCAAGGCGCGCAAGCCGGCAGACTGGGTCATCACCGGTACCCCGCAGTCCTATGAAATCTACGGCTGCATGGTGCGCAAGGGTGACGAGGCGTTCAAGAAAGCGGTCGACGATGCCATCGTTGCCTATTTCAAGTCGGGCGAAGTCAACAAGAGCTACGACAAGTGGTTCCAGCAACCGATTCCGCCAAAAGGCCTGAACCTGCAGTTCCCGATGAGCGATGAGCTGAAAAAACTGATCGCCGAGCCTACCGACAAGGCCGCGGACGAGAAGAAGTCCTGATCCTCAGATAACGGCCTGGTGCTCGACAGCACGAATCAAACCCGGCAGGCCACTCATTAGTGTCTAACCTTTCATCCGAGGGCGCCCAGCGCCCCCGGATGTACCAAGGTGCCCGTGAAACAACCGTCTGAGGGGAAATCCCGATGAATTACAACTGGGACTGGGGCGTGTTCTTCAAGTCCACCGGCGTGGGCAGCGAGACTTATCTCGACTGGTACATCACCGGCCTGGGCTGGACCATCGCCATCGCCATCTCCGCCTGGATCATCGCCTTGCTGCTGGGCTCGGTGCTCGGCGTCATGCGCACCGTGCCGAACCGCCTGGTATCGGGCATCGCCACCATCTACGTGGAGCTGTTCCGCAATGTGCCGCTGCTGGTGCAGCTGTTCATCTGGTACTTCCTGGTGCCAGACCTGCTGCCCGAAGGCCTGCAGGAATGGTTCAAGCAAGACCTCAACCCGACCACCTCGGCGCTGATCAGTGTGGTCATCTGCCTGGGCCTGTTCACTGCCGCCCGTGTCTGCGAGCAAGTGCGCACCGGCATCCAGGCGCTGCCGCGCGGCCAGGAATCCGCGGCCCGCGCCATGGGCTTCAGCCTGCCGCAGATCTACACCAACGTGCTGCTGCCCCAGGCTTACCGGATCATCATTCCGCCGCTCACCTCCGAATTTCTCAACGTGTTCAAGAACTCCTCGGTGGCATCGCTGATCGGCCTGATGGAGCTGCTGGCGCAAACCAAACAGACCGCCGAATTTTCCGCCAACCTGTTCGAGGCGTTCACCCTGGCCACGCTGATCTACTTCACCCTGAACATGGGGCTGATGCTGCTGATGCGCATGGTCGAGAAGAAAGTCGCCGTGCCTGGCCTGATTTCCGTGGGGGGCAAGTAAATGGACATGGATTTCAGCGAAATCATCCCGGCCCTGCCCGCCCTGTGGGAAGGCATGCTCATGACCTTGCAACTGATGGTCATGGGCGTGGTGGGCGGTATCGTGCTGGGCACCATCCTGGCGCTCATGCGGCTGTCATCGAGCAAGCTGCTGTCGCGGCTGGCCGGGGCCTACGTCAACTATTTCCGCTCGATCCCGCTGCTGCTGGTGATCACCTGGTTCTACCTGGCGGTACCGTTCGTACTGCGCTGGATCACCGGCGAGGACACCCCGGTGGGTGCCTTCACCTCGTGCGTGGTGGCGTTCATGATGTTCGAAGCCGCCTACTTCTGTGAAATCGTCCGCGCCGGTGTGCAGTCGATCTCCAAGGGCCAGATGGGCGCCGCCCAGGCCCTGGGCATGACCTACAGCCAGACCATGCGCCTGATCATCCTGCCGCAGGCGTTTCGCAAGATGACCCCGCTGTTGCTGCAACAGAGCATCATCCTGTTCCAGGATACCTCGCTGGTCTACACCGTGGGCCTGGTGGACTTCCTCAACTCGGCACGCTCCAACGGCGACATCATCGGGCGCTCCCATGAGTTCCTGATCTTCGCCGGGGTCGTGTACTTCCTCATCAGCTTCTCCGCTTCGTGGCTGGTCAAGCGCCTGCAAAAAAGGATCACCGTATGATTTCCATCAAGAACGTCAACAAGTGGTACGGGGACTTCCAGGTACTGACCGACTGCAGCACCGAGGTCAAGAAAGGTGAAGTGGTGGTGGTGTGCGGCCCATCGGGTTCGGGCAAGTCCACCCTGATCAAGTGCGTCAATGCCCTGGAGCCGTTCCAGAAGGGCGATATCGTGGTCGATGGCACCTCGATCGCCGACCCCAAGACCAACCTGCCGAAGCTGCGTTCGCGGGTGGGCATGGTGTTTCAGCACTTCGAACTGTTCCCCCACCTGAGCATCACCGAAAACCTGACCATCGCCCAGCGCAAGGTACTGGGCCGCAGTGAGGCGGAGGCCACCAAGAAAGGCCTGGCCCTGCTCGACCGCGTCGGGCTTGGCGCCCATGCCAAGAAGCACCCGGGCCAGCTGTCGGGTGGCCAGCAACAGCGCGTGGCGATTGCCCGTGCACTGTCGATGGACCCGATCGTCATGCTGTTCGACGAGCCGACCTCGGCGCTGGACCCGGAGATGGTCAACGAAGTACTGGACGTGATGGTGGAGCTTGCCCACGAAGGCATGACCATGATGTGCGTGACCCACGAAATGGGCTTCGCCCGTAAAGTGGCCAACCGCGTGATCTTCATGGACAAAGGCCACATCATCGAAGACTGCCAGAAGGAAGCGTTCTTCGGCGACCCGACTGCCCGCCACGAACGCACCCAGCACTTCCTCAGCAAGATCCTGCAACACTGATTTTGCTTCATTGAACCGGTCGGCGCGGCTGCCCAATCGGGCAGCAGGCGCTGGTCGTGACAAGGCCACTGTGATGAAATGCGATCCTTCGCTTCTTCTCCCTGCCAAGCCTGCCGTGAAATCCCGCCTGCTCCGTCAATTGCTGTTGCCACCACTGATCATTTTGCTGATGGTCGGCCTGGGTATGGCTGGCTACCTGATCAGCGAGAGCAACGGTATTCGCACCCTCAGCGAAAACGGTGAACGCCAGCTGGAGCTGCACGCGCGCACGGTCGAAAGCGAGATCAGCAAATACACCTATCTGCCGAGCCTGCTGGAGCTGGAAGACAGCGTCTCGCACCTGCTCACCGACCCAGATGGCGGTTCGCGCCAGGCAGTCAACGAATACCTCGAAGGCCTGAACCGGCGCAGCCGCAGCCGGGCAATTTTCGTGCTCGATACCAATGGCCGGGTCCAGGCCACCAGCAACTGGCGCGATGCCGATTCGTTCCTGGGCGAAGACCTGTCGTTCCGCGCCTATTTCCAGACTGCCGTACGCGGCGAACCTGGGCGCTTCTACGGCATCGGCAGCACCACGGGCGAGGCTGGCTACTACCTGGCCCACGGGCTCGAGGAACACGGCAAGATCATTGGCGTGGCGGTGATCAAGGTACGCCTGGATACCCTGGAAGAACGTTGGCAGCGGGCGCGCCTGGAGGCATTCGTCAGCGACGAGAACGGCATCATCATCCTTTCCAGCGACCCTGCCAGGCGCCTGAAGTCGGTACGCCCGCTGACCGCGCAAACCAAGGAACGGCTGGCGCGCAGCCTGCAGTATTACTGGTGGCCGTTGAACGAGTTGCAGCCCCTGGCCCGCGAGACCCTGGCCGATGGCGTGGAAAAACTGACCTTCCCCGCCAACAGCGAGACTGCCCACGGCGAGCCCCACGAAGTGGCCTACCTGGCCCAGACCCGCCGGCTGGTCGACACGCCCTGGCATTTCACCCTGCTCACCCCGCTGCAGGACCTGCGCCGCGAATCCATGGTCCAGGGCATTCTGGTGGGGGTCGCCTTCGCCCTGCTGGCCATCCTCGGCATCGCCTGGAACGAGCGGCGCAAAGTCATCGCCACCCGCCTGGCCGCACGCGAGGCGCTGGAGGAAGCCAACAGCCAGCTGGAGCGACGGATTACCGAACGCACCGCCGACCTGCGTGCCAGCAACGAACGCCTGAAAGGCCAGATTCGCGAGCGCCGGCACGCCGAACAAACGCTGCGCCACGCCCAGGACGAGCTGGTGCAGGCCGGCAAGCTGGCAGCCATCGGGCAGATGTCCACCAGCATCGCCCACGAGCTGAACCAGCCGCTGGCTGCCTTGCGTACGCTGTCTGGCAACACGGTGCGCTTCCTCGAACGCGGGGCGCTGGAAACCGCCAGCACCAACCTGCGCACCATGAACGACCTGATTGACCGCATGGGCCGCATCACTGCCAGCCTGCGCTCGTTCGCCCGGCGCAGCGACGACAGTGGCCAGGCTTCCCTGGCCAAGGCGATAGAAGCCACCTTGCAAGTACTGGGCAACCGCATCAGCGCCTGCCACTTGCAGCTGCACAACCACTACGAGGACCAGCAACTGGCCATCGACCAGACCCGCCTGGAGCAAATCCTGGTCAACCTGATCGGCAACGCCCTCGATGCCATGGCTGCGCAGCCACAGCCCGAACTGTGGCTGGAGGGCGAAGTGCAGGGCGACAAATACCGTCTGCAGGTGCGTGACAATGGCCACGGCATCGACGCCGAGGCGCGCAAGCACCTGTTTGAACCTTTCTTCACCACCAAACCGGGCGAACACGGCCTGGGCCTGGGCCTGACCCTGTCGGCGAGCCTTGCGGCTGCGGCCAAGGGCAGCCTCAACGTCGAGCACCCCGTCACCGGCGGGAGCGCCTTCGTCCTGGCCCTGCCCCTGGTTTCGCCCCCTAACGAATCGGCAGAGCACCCATGAACCAAGCGCCTCTTACCGTCCTGATCGTCGAAGACGACCCGCATGTGCTGCTCGGCTGCCAGCAGGCACTGGCCCTGGAGGACATCGCCTGCGAAGGTGTGGGCAGTGCCGAGCAGGCGCTGGAGCGCATCGGCGACGATTTCGCTGGTATCGTCGTCAGCGATATCCGCCTGCCCGGCATCGACGGCCTGGAGCTGCTCAACCGCCTCAAGGCCCGCGACCGCAGCCTGCCGGTGGTACTGATCACCGGCCACGGCGACATCGACATGGCCGTAGGCGCCATGCGCAATGGTGCCTACGACTTCATGGAAAAGCCGTTCTCCCCGGAACGCCTGGTCGACGTGGTGCGCCGCGCTTTGGAGCAACGGGGGCTGTCGCGCGAAGTGGTTGCCTTGCGCCGCCAGCTGGCCGAACAGAGCAGCCTGGAAGGCCGTATCATCGGCCGCTCGCCGGCCATGGAGCACCTGCGCGAGCTGATTGCCAATGTGGCCGACACCTCGGCCAACGTGCTCATCGAGGGCGAGACCGGCACCGGCAAGGAACTGGTCGCGCGCTGCCTGCATGACTTCAGCCGTCGCCAGGGCCAGCCCTTCGTGGCGCTGAACTGTGGGGGCCTGCCGGAAAACCTGTTCGAGACCGAGATTTTTGGCCACGAGGCCAACGCCTTCACCGGTGCCGGCAAGCGCCGTATCGGCAAGATCGAACACGCCAATGGCGGCACGCTGTTCCTCGACGAGGTGGAGAGCATGCCGATCAACCTGCAGATCAAGCTGCTGCGCGTCTTGCAGGAGCGCACCCTGGAACGGTTGGGGTCAAACCAGAGCATTGCCGTGGATTGCCGGGTGATTGCGGCAACCAAGGCCGACCTCGATAGCCTGGGCCAGAGCGGTCAGTTCCGCAGCGACCTGTACTACCGGTTGAACGTGGTGACCCTGGAGCTGCCACCGCTGCGCGAGCGCCGCGAAGACATCCTGCAATTGTTCGAGCACTTCCTGCAGCAATCGGCCCTGCGCTTCGATCGGGAAACACCGACCCTGGACAGCCAGACCCTGTCCCGCCTCCTCGCCCACGACTGGCCAGGCAATGTGCGGGAACTGCGCAACGTGGCCGAACGCTACGCCCTGGGCCTGCCGGCGTTCAAGAAAGGGCCCAGCGGGGGGGCCAGCCAAGGCCTGGGCTTTGCCGAGGCGGTGGAGGCGTTCGAACGCAACCTGCTCAGCGATGCGCTGCAACGCACCGGCGGCAACCTCAGCCAGGCCAGCCAGGAGCTGGGCATGGCCAAGACCACGCTGTTCGACAAGGTCAAAAAATACGGCCTCGGTTGACCTCAACAACGGTGTGAAGCGCCTGCGGCGCGGGTATTCGGGCCCCAGTGGGTGTTGGGCCCGCCGCAGGCGGTGCGGCGCTAAGCCCAGTCGACAGCGTTGCCAACATGAGCGAAACTCAACTCATTGCTTCGTTCACCCCATTCACACCCCGGAGTCAGCAGTGCTGGAGATCCGCCACCTGAAAACCCTTCATGCCTTGCGCGAGGCCGACAGCCTTGTGGAAGCCGCCGAGCGCCTGCATCTGACCCAGTCGGCGCTGTCTCACCAGTTCAAGGAGCTGGAAGAACGCCTGGGCCTGCCGCTGTTCGTACGCAAGAGCAAGCCGATACGCTTTACCAGCGCCGGGCTGCGCCTGCTGCAACTGGCCGATGCCACCCTGCCGTTGCTACGGGGTGCCGAACGCGACATCGCACGCCTGGCCGGCGGTACCGCCGGGCGCCTGCACATGGCAATCGAATGCCACAGCTGTTTCCAGTGGCTGATGCCGACCATCGACCAGTTCCGCGATGCCTGGCCGGAAGTCGAGCTGGACTTGGCCTCCGGCTTCGCCTTTGCACCCTTGCCAGCCCTGGCCCGTGGTGACCTTGACCTGGTGGTGACCTCCGACCCGGTGGACCTGGCCGGCATCACCTACGTGCCGCTGTTCACCTACGAAGCCATGCTGGCGGTCGCCAACCAGCATGCGCTGGCCTGCAAGCCGTATATCGTGCCCCAGGACCTGCTCGACCAGACCCTGATCACCTACCCGGTGGAGCGCGACCGCCTGGACATCTTCACCCGCTTCCTGGAGCCGGCCGACGTCGAGCCGGCCGCCGTGCGCACCTCGGAGCTGACCGTGATGATGATGCAGCTGGTCGCCAGCGGCCGGGGGGTGTGCGGCATGCCGCACTGGGCTTTGCATGAGTACAGCGCGCGGGGTTATGTGAAAGGCAAGCGCCTGGGCGAGAAAGGCCTGTTTGCCACGCTTTACGCCGCTGTGCGCACCGACATGCTCGATGCGCCGTACATGCGCGACTTTCTGCTGACCGCCAAGGACACCTCCTTCGCCACCCTCGACGGCGTCAGCGCGGTGCGCTGAGCAACTGGCGGTACAGCGGCAGGATCAGGTCGCGGGTCAAGGGCGCCAGTGGCTGGTCTGGCGCCTGATCTGCAGCCAGCCATACCACCTCCTCGATTTCTGCCGCCGGGACCACGGCAGCGGCGCTGTCGACTCGAAACAGCTCGGCTTGCACCTCGAAGCCGGGCTCATTGGCGGCCGTGGCAGTGAACTGGCCCAGGTACACGGCCTGGGCCGGGTCGATGTGCAGGCCCAATTCCTCGTGCAGTTCGCGCACCAGTGCCTGCAGCGCCGTTTCACCCGCATCGATCTTGCCCCCCGGCTGCATGAAGGCTTCGGTGCCACGCTTGCGCACCAGCAAGGTGCGCCCCTGCGGGTCGAGCAACAGGGCGGCGGCGATGCGAATGGTATTGGGCATGGGCTGAACTCGCTGGCAACAATGGCCGGGGAGGATCCCACGGGCTCGCTTGGGCTGACAAGGCCATTGTCGCGGGTGCCGGCCAGACGAACGGCCCCTTGCCAAAGCGCCCATGCCCCTCCATAACCAACCCATGAACCTGCCCGCCCAACAGCACCCGGTGCTCGAACTGTTCCACCCCGCCGTACGCACCTGGTTCGGCCGCCACTTCGCAACCGTTACCGATGCCCAGGCCCAGGCCTGGCCCTTGGTCCATGGCGGCCAGTCGATGCTGTTGGCCGCACCCACCGGCTCGGGCAAGACCCTGAGCGCGTTCCTGGCCGTGCTCGATGAACTGTTCTGCCAGGGCCTGGCGCAGCAGGGTCAGCTGCCGGCGCAGACCCAGGTGGTCTATGTTTCGCCGCTCAAGGCGCTGTCCAATGACATCCGCGTCAACCTGCAAGCCCCGCTTGAGGGTATCAGCCAGGCCCTGGCAGAACAGGGCCTGGCTGCACCCCGCATCACTACCGCCGTGCGCACCGGCGATACCCCGCAAAAAGAACGCGCCGCCATGCGCAAGCTGGCACCGCACATTCTGGTCACGACCCCTGAATCCCTGTATGTACTGATGGGTTCGGCGTCTGGTCGTGAAGGCCTGCGCAACGTGCATACGGTAATCGTCGACGAGATCCACGCCTTGGCCGGCAACAAGCGCGGGGCGCATCTTGCGCTGACCCTGGAACGCTTGCAGGCCCTGGCAGGCCGGCCCTTGCGCCGTATCGGCCTGTCTGCCACACAGCGCCCGGTGGCGCGGGTGGCGCAGTTTCTGGTCGGGAGCGGCCGGCCCTGCGCGGTTGTCGATGTTGGCCATGCCCGGCCACGCGACCTGGCCATCGAGCTGCCGCCGGTACCGTTGGGGGCGGTCATGGCCACCGATGTCTGGGGCCTGGTCTACGACCGCCTGGCAGCCCTGGCCCGCGAGCATCGCACCACCCTGGTCTTCGTCAACACCCGGCGCCTGGCTGAGCGCATCACCCGCCACCTCAGCGACCGCCTGGGCAAGGATGCCGTGGCCGCGCACCATGGCAGCCTGGCCAAGGAGCTGCGCCTGAGCGCCGAGCAACGGCTCAAGCACGGCCAGTTGCAGGTGCTGGTGGCCACGGCGTCACTGGAGCTGGGCATCGACATTGGCGACATCGACCTGGTCTGCCAGGTGGCCTCGCCGGGTTCGATTGCCGCCTTCCTGCAACGGGTTGGCCGCGCCAGCCACCAGGTCGATGGCGTGCCGAAAGGGCGCCTGTTCCCGACATCGCGTGACGACCTGATCGAGTGCGTGGCCCTGCTCGACTGCGTACGCCGGGGTGAACTGGAGGCGCTGCACATACCCCGGGCGCCCCTGGACGTGCTGGCCCAGCAGATCGTCGCCGAAGCCTGCAACCAGCCGTGGTACGAACAGGCGTTGTTCGACTGCCTGCGCCAGGCCACACCTTATGCCCACCTCGACCAGCAGCACTACCAGGCCCTGCTGCGCATGCTTGCCGAGGGCTACAACGGCCGCCAGGGCGTACGCAGTGCCTACCTGCACCGCGATGCGGTAAGCGGCACATTGCGGGGCCGACGCGGCAGCCAGCTGACCGCGCTGACCAGTGGCGGCACCCTTCCGGACAATGCCGACTACAGCGTATTGCTGGAGCCGCAGGCGCTGAACATTGGCAGCGTCAATGAAGACTTCGCGGTGGAGAGCATCGCAGGCGACATCTTCCAGCTGGGCAATGCCTCGTACCGCATTCTGCGCGTCGAGTCGGGCCGGGTTCGGGTGGAGGATGCCCAAGGGCTGCCGCCCACCATTCCGTTCTGGCTCGGCGAGGCGCCTGGCCGCAGCGACGAACTGTCCGCGGCCGTGGCCAGGCTGCAGGCACAGCTTGACCAGCAGCTGACGCTGGCCGACGGCGATACCCGCGCGGTGTCGGCATGGTTGCAGGGTACGTTCGAGCTGGGCGAAGACTGCGCCGAGCAGTTGCTCGACTACCTGGCCCGTACCCGCGATGTGCTCGGTGCCCTGCCCTCGCAGGAAACGTTGGTGATGGAGCGCTTCTTCGATGCCTCCGGCGGCACCCAGCTGATCATCCATTCGCCCTACGGCAGCCGCATCAATCGCGCCTGGGGCCTGGCCTTGCGCAAACGCTTCTGTCGCACCTTCAATTTCGAACTGCAGGCGGCCGCCAGCGAGGACGCCATCGTGCTGTCGCTGTCCACCAGCCACAGTTTCGACCTCGACGAGGTCTGGCGTTACCTGAAAAGCGGCACCGCAGAAGCCCTCCTCATACAGGCCGTGCTCGAAGCGCCACTGTTCGGTGTGCGCTGGCGCTGGAACGCCAGTGTCGCCATGGCCCTGCCGCGCTTCGTGGGCGGGCGCAAAGTCGCGCCGCAAATCCAGCGCATGAAAAGCGAAGACCTGGTTGCCGCGGTATTTCCCGACCAGATCGCCTGCCTGGAAAATATCGCCGGCGAGCGGCAGATACCCGAGCACCCGCTGGTCGAGCAGACCCTCGACGACTGCCTGCACGAGGCCCTGGATTGCACGGGCTGGCTGGCCCTGTTGAGGCGCATGGAAAGCGGGGCGGTACGCCTGCTGTGCCGCGATCTGCCTGCGCCATCGCCGCTGGCGTCGGCCATTCTCAATGCCCGGCCTTATACGTTCCTCGACGACGCACCGCTGGAAGAGCGGCGTACCCAGGCGGTGCTCAACCGGCGCTGGAACGAGGTGCACAGCAGTGACGACCTGGGCGCACTGGACGCCGACGCCATCGCTGCCGTGGCCGCCGAGGCCTGGCCGCAGCCGCGCAATAGCGACGAAATGCACGAAACCTTGATGAGCCTGGGCGCCATCAGCCAGGCGCAGGTCAGCGCCAACCCTGGTTGGAACCTGTTCCTCAGGCAACTGGCCAAGGCCGGCCGCGCCTTGCGCCTGCCCCGTGAGCAGTTGTGGCTGGCCCGCGAGCGCCTGAACCTGCTGCAGGCGATCTACCCGGCGACGCCCCTCGAACCGGTGCTGGAACAGTTGCCTGGCTTCGACCAGCCCATCGAGCCCGACAATGCCCTGGGGGAACTGCTGCGTGGCCGCCTGAGCGCCCATGGCCCGCAGACGCTGGTACAGATCGCCGCGCCATTGGGCATGCCGCCGCAGGCAGTCGAACAGGCCCTGGCCCGCCTGGAAGCCGAAGGTTACGTGCTGCGCGGCTACTTCAGCCCGGCCGCCAGCGAGCTGCAATGGTGCGAACGCCATTTGCTGGCACGCATCCACCGCTACACGGTCAAGCGCTTGCGTCGCGAAATCGAGCCGGTCAGCCTGCAGGACTTCATGCGTTTTCTGTTCGACTGGCAGCACCTGGCACCTGACACGCGCCTGCGTGGCCCGCAGGCTGTAGCCGAAGTGCTTGGGCAGTTGCAGGGCTTCCCCAGTGCGGCCGCAGCCTGGGAGGCCGAACTGCTGCCCGCACGGATCCACGACTACAGCCCCCACTGGCTCGATGATGCCTGCCGCAGCGGGCAATTCGCCTGGAGCCGACTGGCCGCGACCCGCTCAGGCAGCACCTTGTCGAGCACTCCGCTGGTGTTGCTGCCTCGGGAGCACCTGGGGCTGTGGCGCAGCCTGGCGCCCGCGCCTGCCGTACAGAGCCTTGGCGCACGGGCGCAGCGGGTACATGAGGTGCTGCAGGCTCAGGGCGCGTTGTTCTTCGACGAACTGACCCACGATGCCCGCCTGCTACCCAGCGAACTGGAAACAGCGTTGCAGGAACTGGTGGGTGCCGGCCTGGTAGGTGCCGACAGCTTCACTGGCCTGCGCAGCCTGATCGCCCCGGCGGCGAAACGCGCTTCACGCACCCGCCGGCGCGGCCAC
Source organism: Pseudomonas sp. p99-361 (assembly GCF_003935475.1). Lineage (NCBI taxonomy): Bacteria > Pseudomonadati > Pseudomonadota > Gammaproteobacteria > Pseudomonadales > Pseudomonadaceae > Pseudomonas > Pseudomonas sp. p99-361. Next base: position 96,249 of record NZ_RHQO01000014.1, read on the forward strand.
GGACCGTTGTCCAGCAGCATGTCCCATGCCGGGCGCTGGGCATTGCTGCGCCAGGGCACGGCGGATGACAGCCAGCGCCTGGAGCATATCGCCCACGCCCTGCTAAGGCGCTATGGCGTGGTGTGCTGGCGGCTGCTGGAGCGCGAGAGCGATGTACTGCCGCCGTGGCGGGAACTGCTGCGCTGCTACCACCGGCTGGAGGCACGCGGCGAGATCCGCGGGGGGCGCTTCATTGCCGGGTTGGCCGGTGAACAATTTGCCTTGCCGGAGGCGGTCGGGTTGCTGCGCCAGGTACGCCGGCGCGAGGCGGACGGCGCACTGCAGGTGGTCAGTGCCAGTGACCCGCTGAACCTGATCGGCTCGTTGCTACCGGGGGTGAAGGTGCCGGCGGTGAGCGGCAACCGCCTGCTGTACCGCGACGGCGTGCCAGTGGCCAAGCGCGTGGCCGGGCGCCCTGTGTACCTGAGCGAGGCGCCCGCGCACGAGCAGGAAAGCTGGCGACAGAAGCTGCTGCGCGGGGCACCGTAAACAGCCTGCCTTGCCGAGCATGGGCCAGGGCTGCTGAGGCTTGGCGTGGCGAGAATGATTTTCGCTACCCCGATTTTAATTTGCAGCGCCCGGCAACTTGGCTATGGTCGGGGTTTGCCCCCAGGCCCTGAGCCTGACCGCGCCATCGCAAGGACCCCGTATGAGCCTGTCACTTCTCAGCCGCTATGCCTTCTTCGCCGCCTGTGTCCTGTTCACCTTGGCGAGCCTGCCCTTCAGCCAGCATGAATGGCTGTGGCCCTTCACCCTGACCGCCGGCGTTCTCAGCCTGATCGGGCTGTTCGACCTGCTGCAGCAGCGCCACGCCGTGCGCCGCAACTACCCCATCCTGGGCAACATCCGCTACCTGGTAGAGGCCATCCGCCCGGAGATCCGCCAGTACCTGCTGGAGTCCGACAGCGACGCACTGCCGTTCTCCCGTGCGCAGCGCTCGCTGGTATATGCCCGGGCCAAGAACGAAGCTTCCGACAAACCGTTCGGCACCTTGATCGATGTGTACCAGTCCGGCTTCGAGTTCATTGGCCACTCCATGCGCCCGGCGCCGTTGGCCGACCCGGCCAGCTTCCGCATCATCATTGGTGGGCCGCAGTGCAGCCAGCCGTATTCGGCCTCGATTTTCAACATCTCGGCCATGAGCTTCGGCTCGCTCAGCGCCAACGCTATCCGCGCGCTCAACCAGGGCGCCAAACTGGGCAACTTCCACCATGACACTGGCGAAGGCAGCATCAGCCCGTACCACCGTGAACACGGTGGTGACCTGGTATGGGAACTGGGCAGCGGCTACTTTGGCTGCCGCACCGCGGACGGGCGTTTCGACCCTGAGCGCTTCGCCGCACAAGCCCGTAGCCCGCAGGTGCGCATGATCGAAGTGAAGATGAGCCAGGGCGCCAAGCCTGGCCATGGCGGCATCCTGCCCAAGCACAAGGTCACCCAGGAAATTGCCGAGACCCGTGGCGTGCTGATGGGCGAAGACTGCATTTCGCCATCACGGCACAGCGCCTTTTCCACCCCCATCGAGATGATGCAGTTCATCGCCCAGCTACGCGAACTGTCCGGCGGCAAGCCGGTGGGTTTCAAGTTCTGCCTGGGCCACCCGTGGGAGTTCATGGGCATCGCCAAGGCCATGCTGGAGACCGGTATCCTGCCGGATTTCATCGTTGTCGATGGCAAGGAAGGCGGCACCGGCGCGGCGCCGGTGGAATTCACCGATCACATTGGCGTGCCCCTGCGTGAGGGGTTGCTGTTCGTGCACAACACCTTGGTCGGGCTGAACCTGCGCGACAAGATCAAGCTGGGCGCCAGCGGCAAGATCGTCAGCGCCTTCGACATCGCCAGTGTATTGGCCATTGGCGCCGACTGGGCCAATTCGGCGCGCGGCTTCATGTTCGCCATTGGCTGCATCCAGTCGCAAAGCTGCCACACCAACAAATGCCCCACTGGCGTGGCCACGCAAGACCCGCTGCGCCAACGCGCACTGGTAGTGCCGGACAAGGCCCAGCGGGTGTTGAACTTCCACCACAACACCTTGCGCGCGCTGGCAGAAATGCTGGCGGCGGCTGGCCTGGAACACCCTGCACAGCTGGAGGCCAAGCACTTGGTGCGCCGCATCTCGGCCACCGAGATCAAGCTGTTCTCGCAGATGCATGTGTTCCTCAAGCCGGGCGAGCTGCTCACCGGCGAGGTGGATGGCCAGTTCTACTCGCGCATGTGGCAGCTGGCCAGGGCCGACAGCTTCGAGCCGCACAGTGAGGCCGCGGCCTGACGCGCCCCGGGGGCTGCTTGGCAGCCCTGCTGCGATCCCTGTGGGAGATTCTATGGTTCCTGGCAAGGGTAGCCGGAGCATCTTCAGCGCCTGTGAGATCGAGCGCCGCCCGCG
>NZ_RHQO01000150.1:0-515 GCF_003935475.1 Pseudomonas sp. p99-361
GGCCACGTTGACCACGGTAAGACCACTCTGACCGCAGCTCTGACTCGCGTCTGCTCCGAAGTTTTCGGTTCGGCAGTCGTTGAGTTCGACAAGATCGACTCGGCTCCGGAAGAAAAAGCGCGCGGTATTACCATCAACACCGCTCACGTCGAGTACAACTCGAACATTCGTCACTACGCTCACGTTGACTGCCCAGGTCACGCTGACTACGTGAAGAACATGATCACCGGTGCTGCCCAGATGGACGGCGCGATCCTGGTTTGCTCGGCCGCCGATGGTCCGATGCCACAAACCCGTGAGCACATCCTGCTGTCCCGTCAGGTTGGCGTTCCGTACATCGTGGTCTTCCTGAACAAGGCTGACCTGGTAGACGACGCTGAGCTGCTGGAACTGGTCGAGATGGAAGTTCGCGACCTGCTGTCCACCTACGACTTCCCAGGCGACGACACCCCGATCATCATCGGTTCGGCTCGTATGGCGCTGGAAGGCAAAGACGACAACGAAATGGGCACTAC
>NZ_RHQO01000151.1:0-511 GCF_003935475.1 Pseudomonas sp. p99-361
GGAATCTCCGAACAAGCCTTCAGTTATGCGAGAATCCCCGCAACACCTGATCCGAGCCGCCCATGAGCCAGATGAGCTTTTCCGACTTTGAGTACGCCGGCAAGCGCAAGCAAACCCGCCGAGAGCGCTTCCTCGCCGAAATGGATCAGGTGGTGCCCTGGGCAGGCCTGCTGGAGCTGATCGAACCGTTCTACCCCAAGGCCGGCGGCGGTAGAAAACCCTATCCTCTGGAAACCATGCTGCGCATCCATCTGTTGCAGAACTGGTTCTCCCTGAGCGACCCGGCCATGGAAGAAGCGCTCTACGAAATCACGCCCATGCGCCAGTTCGCACGCCTGACGCTGAGCGCGCCAATCCCCGAAGACACCACGATCATGAACTTCCGGCACTTGCTGGAGAAGCATCAGCTCGCACCGGCAATCCTTGCGGTCATTAATGGTTATCTGCAGGAAAAAGGCCTGTCGCTGCGCCAAGGCACCATCGTCGATGCCACCATTATTCATGCCCCCAG
>NZ_RHQO01000152.1:0-502 GCF_003935475.1 Pseudomonas sp. p99-361
GCGCGGCCGGCGCGTCGTCTTGCCTTGGCGCAGACAGATGATCAGCTCCTTACGCAGCTCACCCACTGGCAGGGCATAGATCGCGTTGTAGATCGTCTCGCGACAGACGTAGGCATCTCGCAGGTTGGGTATGTTCATGCTGCGCAGCTTGCCGGCAATCTGCTCGGGAGACAAACGCTCACGCAGCATATGGGTCACCAGTTCGAAGCGCTCGCTACCCGGCAACAGTTTTCGCATCGGTCGACAAACCTGGCGGCGGGCCTGCATTTGCTGCTGGGCTAGGCGGGCCGAGTAGCCACCGCAAGCACCTCGGTTACGGCGCAGCTCACGGCTGATGGTCGAAGGGGATCGGTTGATCAAGCAGGCAATCCTGCGCAGGCTGAAGCCTTGGGTACGACCGATTTGAATGGTGGCGCGCTCTTCAACGCTGAGTTCGGTATAAGACATAGGGGCAGCACCGTACCGGAAAGGTCAGGTGTTGCACTCAGTTTTTGCCGCCGCC
>NZ_RHQO01000015.1:0-96584 GCF_003935475.1 Pseudomonas sp. p99-361
TCGCTCTAACAGGCGCTGCATACCTTGTGGCAAACACCTGTCAGCCCTGATGCGATCCCCGTGGGAGCTGGCTTGCCGGCGATTGGGCCGCATCGCGGCCCCTTGCTTTATTCCTGCAAAGGCAGGGTGGCCTGCTGGCGCAGGGTAGCCCCCAGGAAATACGCCGGCGCACGCAGGCGTGACAGCATCATCAGCCCGATGCCCAGCACCGAGATGATCGCGGCAATCACGAACACCAGCCCCACCCCGCCGACATGCGAACCGCTGCCGAAGTCCGGCGACGCGCTGTCGATGGCGGTACGCGCGAAGATCACCGACAGAATCACCCCACCCACCAGCGGGCACATGCCACGCATGAAGAAGTGGCGCACGCTGCTGAACAGGCTGCCGCGGAAATACCAGACGCAGGCAAACGCCGTCAGCGAATAGTAGAAACAGATCATCATGCCCAGCGCAGTGATGGTATCGGCCAACACGTTCTCGCTCAGCGTACGCATGGTCACGTAGAACAGGCCCGCCGCCACACCTGCACAAATGGTGGCGTAGCGTGGGGTCTGCGAGCGTGGGCAAACGCTGGCGAACTTCGGCGGTACTGCGCCGTAATAACCCATGGCCAGCAGCGTGCGCGCCGGCGCCACGAAGGTCGATTGCAACGAGGCTGCGGTACTGGCCAGCACGGCAATGGACATCAGGATCGCCAGCGGCCCCATCACCGGGCCGGCCAGGTGGGCAAACACGTTCTCCTGGATGCGCGGGTTGTTGAGCCCCAGGCCGGTTTCGCTAATGCCGGCAAACTGCAGGGTGGCAATGGCAGTGAACAGGTACAGGCCGAGGATCAGCATGACGGTCAAGGTGGCAGCCTTGCCCGGCACCTCTTCACTGCCAACCGACTCTTCGCTGACGGTCAGGCAGGTATCCCAACCCCAGAAGATAAAGATCGACAGCGACAAGCCCGCGGCAAAGGCCGAGAACGACTCCACGCCGAATGGGTTGAACCAGGCCAGGTCGAACGCCATCGGCGGTGGCGCGGTGGTGCCGCCGAACGCGGCGAAAGCGAAGCCGACCAACACCAGCAATTGCAGGGCCACCAGGCCATACTGCACGGTCATGGTGGTGGCCATGCCCCGGCAGCAGATCCACACCGCCAGGGCGATGAACACACAACAGGTGACGATGTTGATCAACAGGTTGTCGGCCAGCCCCGCCAGCGCGTGCCTGCCGGTGATCTGGCCGAGGAACAGGTAGAAGAAGTCGACCGCCACCCCCGCCAGGTTGGACAGCACGATGGTGGTGGCAACCACCAGCCCCCACCCCCCGATCCAGCCGATCATCGGCCCGAAGGCGCGCGCCGACCAGGTAAAGGAGGTGCCGCTGTCCGGCTCTGCCGAGTTCAGTTCACGGTAGCCCAAGGCTACCAGCAGCATTGGCAGGAAGCCGACGATGAACACGGCTGGCAGGTGTGCCCCTACCTCACGCACGGTAGGGCCCAGTGCGCCGGTGAGGGTATAGACCGGGGCGATGGTGGAGATGCCCAGTACCACGCTGGCCAGCAAGCCCAGGCGACCCTTGGCCAGGCCTTTGCTGCGCTGATTGTTGCCCGCTTCGGCCGCCAGGTCGGGTGGGCGGGCGGCTTCGGTGTAATTGCTCATGAGTATTTGCCGTAAGTTTTGGAATTGTTCTTACAGGCCTTGCGCACAAGGCCCGCTTTCACTCATTGAAAGCTTGCTGTCAGGGGCGCGTCAGCCGTGCGCCCTCCCGTGCTGCATAGGCAATGCAGGCCTCGCGAAACGCCTGAAACAGGCGCAGCGAGACCGGGTTTTCGCTGAACCGCCACTCTGGGTGCCACTGCACGCCAAGGACGAAGCCCGGCGCACCGGGCATGGACACCGCTTCGATGAGGCCGTCCGGGGCCCGCGCTTCGACCCGCAGGCACGAAGCCAGGCGCTCGATGCCCTGGCTGTGCAGCGAGTTGACCTCGAACTGCGCTGCCAGCCCCAGGCGCTCGAACAAGCCACCAGGCTCTACGAACACCGGGTGCCGAAGGCCGTACTGCACCTCCAGGGGCGCGCCCTCGGGCTCGCGATGGTCCAGGTAGCCAGGCAGCTCTTGCACACGCTGGTGCAGGCTGCCCCCCAGGGCCACGTTCAATTCCTGATAACCACGGCAAATGCACAACATCGGCACACCGGCGGCGATCGCCGCCTGCAGCAGCGGCAAGGTCAGCCGGTCACGCGCCAGGTCATGAAGGGTGCCCGCGGCACTGGGGGCGCCATTGTAATGATGCGGTTCGATATTTGAAGGCGAGCCCGTAAAAACAATGCCGTGCAGGCAGGCCAGCAACGCTTGCGTGTCGCTGCCACCGTCACGGGCCGGCAGAATCAGCGGCAGGCCGGCAAACGCGGCCGCCTCGACATACTTGTCGCCAACCGTGTGCGACGAGTTCTTCCCCACCTGCTGGCGGCAGACGCTGACACCGATCAAGGGGACCGCAGTTGCGCTCATGGGCTTACACCGTGTGCAGGTACCAGTTGTACTCGAGGTCGGAAATCGACACTTCGAACTCGGCCAGTTCGCTTTCCTTGCAGGCCACGAAGATATCGATGTAGTCCGGGCTGATGTATTGGTTGAGCACCTCACTGTCGTCCAACGCGCGCAAGGCATCGCGTAGGTTGTTCGGCAGGCTCTGTTCGAGTTGCTCGTAGGAGTTGCCTTCGATCGGCGCCTGGGGTTCGACCTGGTTGGTCAGGCCGTGATGCACGCCGGCCAGGATGGCCGCCAGCATCAGGTACGGGTTGGCGTCGGCGCCGGCCACACGGTGCTCAAGGCGCACGTTGTCGCTGCTGTCGGTGGGCACGCGGACGGCTACCGTACGGTTGTCCAGGCCCCAGCTCGGCGCATTGGGCACGTAGAACTGGGCGCCGAAGCGGCGGTAGGAGTTGATGTTCGGGCACAGGAAGGCCATCGATGCCGGCATCGTCTCCAGCACCCCACCAATGGCGTGACGCAGGGTATCGCTCTGCAGCGGGTCGTCACTGGCGAAGATATTCTTGCCGGTTTTCTTGTCCAGCAGCGAGATGTGCACGTGCAGGCCGTTGCCTGCCTGGCCCGGGTAGGGCTTGGCCATGAAGGTGGTGTCCATTTCATGGTCGTAGGCCACGTTCTTGATCAGCCGCTTCAGCAGGATCGCGTAGTCGCAGGCTTTCAGCGGGTCGTCAACGTGGTGCAGGTTGACCTCGAACTGCGCCGGGGCACTTTCCTTGACGATGGCGTCCGCCGGCAGCCCCTGCTCCTTGGCGGCTTCGAGCATGTCCTGCAGGCAATCTGCATATTCGTCGAGGTCGTCGATCAGGTACACCTGGGTCGATTGCGGGCGCTTGCCGGAAATCGGCGAGCGCGGCGGTTGCGGGCGGCCATTGAGGTTGTCCTGGTCAATCAGGTAGAACTCAAGCTCGAAGGCGGCGCAGATAGCCAGGCCCAGGTCGTCGAACTTGCTGACCACCTGGCGCAGCACTTCCCGCGGGTCGGCGAAAAACGGCTGGCCATCCAGTTCGTGCATGGTCATCAGCAACTGGGCTGTGGGGCGCTTCTGCCACGGCTCATCCGATAACGTGCCAGGGATCGGGAAGCAGATACGGTCGGCATCGCCGATGTCCAGGCCAAGGCCGGTGCTTTCCACGGTGGAGCCGTTGATGTCCAGGGCGAACAGCGACGCCGGCAGGTTGATGCCCTTTTCGTACACCTTGTGCAGGCTGGCTCGCTCGATGCGCTTGCCGCGTACCACGCCGTTCATGTCGGAGATCAGCAGGTCGACGTACTGCGTGTCCGGATGGGCCTGGAGGAAGTCTTTCATCTCGCTGGAAGAACTGGCGCACGGGGTGACCGACGTCATGGCTGTACATCCTTTGATTTGCTGCGGCGATGTGGGGGGTACGGCTGGCGCCTCATGGGCGACGATGGTTGCAGCTGTTGTTCTTTTCACTTCCCATCGTGGGGATTGTTGACCCGACCGGGCGCATTGATTCCGGGGGGCGGTTTCACTATAAAATGGCCCTGATGCAACAGACATTGGCAATTCGGCAAGCAGAGCGTGCACCAATGCAATATCAGATCACCCACGCCGACCTCACTCTGGTCCTGGCACTGGAGCGTGGCCGCTCGCTGGCGAAGGCCGCCGAGTTGCTCAAAGTTGACGTATCGACGGTCTTCCGCTCGATACGCCGGCTGGAATCGGCCCTCGGTACTGCGCTGTTCGTGAAAAGCCGCAAAGGCTACCTGCCAACCGATACTGCCCAGGCCCTGGCCGAGCAGGCCGAGCGTGCCGAGCAGGCGCTGGAGGCCGCGCGCATTGCCATGACCAGTGGCGAGCAGGTGGTCAGCGGCACGGTGCGCCTGACCTGTACCGAGGCGGTCATGCACAGCCTGCTGCTGCCGGCGCTGGCCGAGTTCATGCCCAACTACCCGGCGCTGTCGCTGGAAATGGGCACCTCCAACACCTTCGCCAACCTCAGCCGGCGCGACGCCGACATTGCCCTACGCCTGACCAATACACCGCCGGAACACCTGGTGGGCCGCAACCTGGGCTCGACGTCCTATGTCATCTGCGGCCAGCCGCAGTGGCGCGAGCGGCTGGCCGAATCGCCTGCCAGCACCCCGTGGATCGCCCCTGACGACTCCATGCAGGACCACCCCACGGTGGTCTGGCGCAACCAGCAGCACCCCGGGTTGAGCCCGCGCTACCAGTGCAGCAGCATGTCGACCATCGCCCAGTTGGTGACCGCCGGGTTGGGCGTGGCGGCGCTGCCGGACTACATGGTGCACGCGCTGCCCGGCGTCGATGCGCTCAGCGGGCCGCTGGCCGGCTGCGACACCCAGCTATGGCTGCTGACCCGCCCGGACTGCCGGGCACTGCGCTCGGTGCAGACCTTGTTCGAAGAGCTGACCCCGAGGTTGCGCGGCGCGATGCTCTGAGGTTATCGTCAGGCTCATGCGTCGAGGGTGTCTGTTTCGGACCTTTCGCGGCTGAAACCGCGCCTGCAGGGTGCGGTGGCAGGCTTGGTGATGACGCTGCTCGGCAAAACAGCGCTTCCCTATTGGCTGGTGAATTTTTATACTATCGAGTCCGCCTGCCCACTATTGGGCTGCACGCCCACCGCATTTGCTACTGAGGAAGACCATGGCCCGCGTAACTGTTGAAGACTGCCTGGAACACGTGGATAACCGCTTTGAGCTGGTCATGCTCTCGACCAAGCGCGCTCGCCAGCTGGCGACCGGCGGCAAGGAACCACGTGTAGCGTGGGAAAACGACAAGCCTACCGTCGTTGCCCTGCGTGAAATCGCCGAAGGCATCGTCACCAACGAATTCATCGCCGCTGAAGAGATCGTCACCGAGGATCCGGTGTTCGCCGCGTTCGAGGACGAGAACAACGAGGCTGTCTGATTGATGCCAGGTCGACGTCGCACGGCGCAAGGCCCTCTTCCTCGGCAGGAGGTAAACCCATGCCGGGTATAGAAGCCTTGGCCGAACGGCTGTCGACCTATCTTGGCCCTGAACAGGTCAACCTGGTCCGGCGCGCCTATTTCTATGCCGAACAGGCCCACGACGGGCAGCGCCGCCGCAGCGGCGAGCCCTACGTGACCCACCCGCTGGCCGTGGCCAGCATCCTCGCCGACATGCACATGGACCATCAAAGCCTGATGGCGGCCATGCTGCACGATGTGATCGAAGACACCGGTATCGCCAAGGAAGCCCTCAGCCAGCAATTTGGCGAGACCGTGGCCGAGCTGGTTGACGGGGTCAGCAAGCTGACCCAGATGAACTTCGAAACCAAGGCCGAGGCGCAGGCTGAAAACTTTCAGAAAATGGCCATGGCCATGGCGCGCGATATTCGCGTGATCCTGGTCAAGCTGGCTGACCGCCTGCACAACATGCGCACCCTTGAAGTGCTGTCCGGTGAAAAGCGCCGGCGCATCGCCAAGGAAACCCTCGAAATCTACGCCCCCATCGCCAACCGCCTGGGCATGCATACGGTGCGCGTGGAGTTCGAAGACCTCGGCTTCAAGGCCATGCACCCCATGCGCTCGTCGCTGATTCACCGTGCGGTGAAAAGCGCTCGTGGCAACCGCAAGGAAATCGTCGCCAAGATCGAGCACTCGCTGGCGAACTGCCTGGCTGCCGATGGCATCGAAGGCGAAATCAGCGGCCGGCAGAAGCACCTCTATGGCATCTACAAGAAGATGCGCGGCAAGCGCCGCGCCTTCAACGAGATCATGGACGTGTACGCCTTCCGCGTCATCGTTGACAAAGTCGATACCTGCTACCGTGTGCTCGGCGCCGTGCATAACCTGTACAAGCCGCTGCCCGGCCGCTTCAAGGACTACATCGCGATCCCCAAGGCCAACGGTTACCAGTCGTTGCACACCACGCTGTTCGGTATGCATGGCGTGCCCATCGAAATCCAGATCCGTACCCGCGAGATGGAAGAGATGGCAAACAACGGCATCGCGGCGCATTGGCTGTACAAGTCCAACGACGACGAGCAACCCAAGGGCAGCCACGCCCGTGCCCGCCAGTGGGTCAAAGGCATCCTCGAGCTGCAGCAGCGTGCTGGCAACTCGCTGGAGTTCATCGAAAGCGTGAAGATCGACCTGTTCCCGGACGAGGTCTACGTGTTCACGCCCAAGGGCCGCATCATGGAGCTGCCCAAAGGCTCGACGGCCGTCGACTTCGCTTACGCGGTACACACCGACGTCGGCAACAGTTGCATCGCCTGCCGTATCAATCGCCGCCTGGCGCCGTTGTCCGAACCGCTGCAGAGCGGGTCCACGGTGGAAATCGTCAGCGCCCCGGGCGCCCGGCCAAACCCGGCCTGGCTCAACTTCGTGGTTACCGGCAAGGCGCGCACGCACATCCGCCACGCGCTCAAGCAGCAGCGCCGGTCCGAATCCATCAGCCTGGGCGAACGCCTGCTGAACAAGGTGCTCACCGGCTTCGACAGCAGCCTGGAGAAGATCCCTCAGGAACGTATCCAGGCGATCCTGGCGGAGTACCGCCTGGAACTGATCGAAGACCTGCTCGAAGATATCGGCCTGGGCAACCGCATGGCGTATGTGGTTGCGCGCCGCCTGCTGTCAGCCGAAGGCGAACAGTTGCCAGCACCGGAAGGGCCGCTGGCGATCCGCGGTACCGAGGGGCTGGTACTGAGTTATGCCAAGTGCTGTACACCCATCCCGGGCGACCCGATCGTCGGCCACCTGTCGGCAGGCAAGGGCATGGTCGTACACCTGGAGAACTGCCGCAACATCAGTGAAATCCGCCACAACCCGGAAAAATGCGTGCAGCTTTCCTGGGCCAAGGACATCACCGGCGAGTTCAATGTCGAACTGCGGGTCGAACTGGAGCACCAGCGCGGCCTGATTGCCCTGCTTGCCAGCAGCGTCAACGCGGCCGACGGCAATATCGAGAAAATCAGCATGGACGAGCGCGACGGCCGTATCAGCGTGGTCCAACTGGTGGTCAGCGTACACGATCGCGTGCACCTGGCCCGTGTGATCAAGAAGCTGCGTACCTTGACCGGTGTGGTCCGCATCACCCGCATGCGTACGTAGTCCGCCAACCGCAAGGAGTCATCATGAGCAAGACCGTCATCAACAGCGACAAGGCCCCCGCCGCTATCGGTACCTACTCGCAGGCGATCAAGGCCGGCAATACCGTGTACATGTCCGGCCAGATCCCGCTGGACCCGAAGACCATGGAGCTGGTCGAAGGCTTCGAAGCCCAGACCGTGCAGGTATTCGAGAACCTCAAGGCCGTGGCTGAGGCTGCCGGCGGTTCGTTCAAGGACATCGTCAAGCTGAACATCTTCCTGACTGACCTGAGCCACTTCGCCAAGGTCAACGAAGTGATGGGCCGCTACTTCGAACAGCCTTACCCAGCCCGCGCCGCGATTGGCGTTGCCGCGCTGCCAAAAGGCGCCCAGGTCGAAATGGACGCCATCCTGGTCATCGAATGATGCCTTGGGCGACGGGCACCCTGCCCGTCGCCCCCTCTCCTGCGCAAGGTTTCCCGACATGCGTCACGCACTGCCCCTCGCGCTGGTAGCCCTGCTCCTGAGCGGCTGCGCCAGCCACAAACCCGAAGATTTCAACGGCACCTGGATCAACCAGGCTGCGATCAAGGCCGCGGTAAAGGGCGACAGCCTGCGCCAGGCCCTCAATGAAAATGGTCCGGTATTCGAGTGGAAGCTCGACGTCGCCAACCAGCAGGCCAGCTACAGCAATGGCTTCGAAGCGGCGGACGGCCAGCTGGTCACGCTCGACAAGCAATTGCAGGCCAGCTTTGACGGTGGCCAGACCGAGCAGCTTGCGCTGGACGGTGACGAACTGCTGACCACAGACCAGAGCGGCGCAAAGCAGGCTTTTGTCCGCGTACAACCCTCTGCCACCGCCAACGCCCCGCTGGGCAGCAGCTTCGAAAAAGCCCTGTACCAAGCGTATCTGGGCGGTGAATGGACCATTCTCGAAGGCCAGGGCCAAGGCGGAAAAGTGCGCTTCAGCGATACCGGCAACGTCACTGGCTTGCCTGGGCCAGACCGTTTCGCCCTGTGCCTGGCCGGCGACTGCGCCACCATGGGCGGCAGCAACGACAGCCTGTGGCTGGAGCGCAACCAACGGGGTGCGCCTTTCATCATCAAGCGTGACGGCGACAAGCTGGAGATCTTCCAGGCGGTGAACCGTGCCCAGGCTGATGACATGCCCCAACTGGCAGCGGGCAAGCGCCAGTGGTTGCTGGAAAAAAACTGAAGCCTGCAGCAGCGGCCTTGTTTCGCGACAGGGCCGCAACACGGCACCAGGGCATCAGCGTCGCCGCGTGGATTGCCAGGGCTGCGTTGCAGTCCAATCGCAACGCCAGGCCGCGCCTACAGAAGTCGCGTCAAGGGTGTGGTCAGGCTTTCGCCGCCAGGATGGCTGCGTAGCCTTCCTTGTAACTCGGATACACCGGTGCCCAGCCCAACGCCTTCACCCGTGCGTTGCTGCAGCGCTTGCTACCGGTACGCCGCACGCGCTGTTCATCTGACCACTCGGTAACCCCCAGGTAGGCCCGCAACCAGGCCACCACATCGGCCAGCGGTGCCGGATCATCGTCAACCCCGATGTAACAGTCGTCCAACGCCTTGCCATCAGCATCTTCCCGCAGCAGAAACGCCAGCAAGCTGGCAGCATCTTCGGCATGAATACGGTTGCCGTACAGCGGCGGCTGCTCAGCCACCCGATAGCCTTGGCGTACTTGGCTCAGCAGCCACTCGCGGCCGGGGCCGTAGATGCCAGTGAGGCGCACCACACTCGCCGGTATGCCGCTGCCAAGGGCCAAGCGCTCCGCTTCCAGCATCACCCGCCCCGAATACCCCTCGGGCTCGGTCGCCGACCCTTCCTCAACCCACTCGCCGTCCTTCTGCGCATACACGCTACTGCTTGACACGAACAGCAAGCGGCGCGGCCGTTGGCCACGCTCGGCCAGCCAGGCCAGCACATGGCGTAAACCGTCGACATAGGCCGCCCGGTAACCCGCCTCGTCATGCTGGCTGGCCGCCACGCAGTACACCAGGTAGTCCAGCGTACCCCGTGGCCATGCGGCTGGCAGCGAAGGCTCGGCCAAGTCCGCAGCCACCGGGTGAACCCCCGCAGGCAATTGCCCCACCGAACGGCGCAGACCGCTGACCTGCCAGCCACGTGCCAGCATCTGCCGGGCCAAGCGCCCGCCTACATCACCACAACCCACCACCATCACGGAAAGGTCTGACATCACAAAACTCCCTGGACCAACTGATCAGCCCAACCACGCTACACGATGGATGGCTAGACCATAGGCGAAAAAAGCTACAATATTACTTTTGTTAACAAGAATTACTTGCAATAATGGCGACCAAGTTGTTCTCGGCCCGCCTCGAGGCCTTGGAGAACGTTCGTCTTTTCTCTTCATCAGGTCCGGCCAGCATGACACGTACTAAACCCTCCGCTTCGCCAACCCAGTCGCGCGCCTGGCGCGCCATCGCCGCGCTGACGCTCAGCCTGGTGCTGGCCCCGGCAGCCATGGCCGATGAGCCAACCGCCAATACCACCACGCCGGCCGCCGCCACTGCCGCTGCTGCCCCGAGCACCGCCCCGGCTGGCGAGGCACCCGCCACCAGCGCCACTGCCGGTGCACCAGCTGCAGCAGACCCAAGCGTCGAAGCCCTGGTTGAAGATACCTCGCTGGGCATGGCCCACGACCTGTCCCCTTGGGGCATGTACAAGAACGCCGACATCGTGGTGAAGATCGTCATGATCGGCCTGGCTATCGCCTCCATCATCACTTGGACCATCTGGATCGCCAAAGGCTTCGAGCTGATGGGCGCCAAACGCCGCCTGCGTGGCGAAATCGCCCAGCTGAAGAAGGCCACCACGCTGAAAGATGCCAGCGAAGTCTCCAGCAAGGAAGGCACGCTGGCCCATACCCTGGTGCACGACGCCCTTGAAGAGATGCGCCTGTCGGCCAATGCCCGCGAGAAAGAGGGTATCAAGGAACGCGTCAGCTTCCGCCTGGAGCGCCTGGTGCATGCCAGCGGCCGTAACATGAGCAGCGGCACCGGCGTACTTGCCACCATTGGTTCCACCGCCCCGTTCGTCGGCCTGTTCGGCACCGTCTGGGGCATCATGAACAGCTTCATCGGTATCGCCAAGACCCAGACCACCAACCTGGCCGTGGTCGCCCCGGGTATCGCCGAAGCCCTGCTGGCCACCGCCCTGGGCCTAGTCGCGGCAATCCCGGCCGTGGTCATCTACAACGTCTTCGCCCGCTCCATTGCCGGCTACAAGGCTCAGGTGTCCGATGCTTCCGCGCAGGTACTGCTGCTGGTCAGCCGCGATCTGGATCACCAAGGCAGCGAGCGCGCCGCCCCGCACATGGTGAAAGTGGGGTAAGCCATGGGCCTGCATCTCAACGAAGGTGGCGACGACCTCGCCGAAAACCACGAAATCAACGTTACGCCGTTCATCGACGTAATGCTGGTACTGCTGATCATCTTCATGGTTGCCGCCCCCCTGGCCACAGTCGATATCAAGGTCGACCTGCCGGCCTCGACCGCCAAACCGGCGCCGAGGCCCGAGAAGCCGGTGTTCGTCAGCGTCAAGGCAGACCAGAAGCTGTACGTCGGCGACGATCAGGTCCCGGCACCCGACCAGCTTGGCCCGATGCTCGACGCCAAGACCAAGGGTGACAAGGAAACCACCATCTTCTTCCAGGCCGACAAAGGCGTGGATTACGGTGACCTGATGGAAGTGATGAACAACATGCGCTCGGCCGGCTACCTGAAAGTCGGCCTGGTAGGTCTCGAGACGGCAGCCAAGAAATGACAAAACCGCGCTCAAACATGGCGCGCTACGCTGGCAGCCTGGCGATCGTGCTGGGCGTGCACGTGGTCGCCGTGCTGCTGACGCTCAACTGGTCTGTGCCGCAGGCCATCGAGTTGCCGCCAGCAGCCATGATGGTCGAACTGGCACCGCTGCCGGAACCCGCGCCACCGCCGCCCCCGAAAGCGGCGCCGCAGCCACCTGCACCGGTAGAGGAACCACCTTTGCCGAAGCTGGTGGAGGCACCCAAGCCGAAGATCGCCATCCCCAAGCCGCCCAAGCCGAAGGCCAAGCCCCAGCCGCCCAAGCCTGAGAAGAAGCCTGAGCCGTCGAAGGAAGCACCACCGACCGAGCAGACCGTCGACGCGCCGCCGAGCAATACGCCACCGCAGAAGTCCGCGGCACCGGCCCCGAGCATCGCGTCCAACAGCAACGCCCTGCCGACCTGGCAGAGTGACCTGCTGCGCCACCTGGCCAAGTACAAACGGTACCCGGAAGACGCGCGCCGCCGTGGCCTGCAAGGCATCAACCGCCTGCGCTTCGTGGTCGACGCCGAGGGCAAGGTGGTGTCGTATTCGATGGCCGGTGGGTCGGGCAGTGCCGCGCTGGACCGCGCGACCATGGAAATGATCCGCCGCGCCGGCAAAGTGCCAAAGCCGCCACCCGAGTTGTTGAACAATGGCACCATCGAAGTCGTGGCCCCCTTCGTCTACTCGCTGGATCGCCGCTAAGACTTTTGTTTCTGTCACAAATCGGCAAGTCTGATAACGTGCGTCTATCGATTGCAGCCGCTATGCTGGGGCCGCAACTTCATGGACGCACGTTATGACCCTCACAGAACTACGCTACATCGTCACACTCGCCCAGGAACAGCACTTCGGCCATGCCGCCGAGCGCTGCCACGTGAGCCAGCCGACCCTGTCGGTCGGTGTGAAGAAGCTTGAGGATGAGCTTGGCGTTCTGATCTTCGAACGCAGCAAAAGCGCGGTCCGCCTGACCCCTGTCGGCGAGAGCATCGTTGCCCAGGCACAAAAGGTACTGGAGCAGGCCCAGGGCATTCGCGAACTGGCCCAGGCTGGCAAGAACCAGCTGACTGCGCCGCTCAAGGTCGGTGCCATCTACACCGTGGGCCCCTACCTGTTCCCGCACCTGATCCCGCAACTGCACCGCGTGGCACCGCAGATGCCGCTGTACATCGAAGAAAACTTCACCCATGTGCTGCGCGAGAAGCTGCGCAATGGCGAGCTGGACGCGGTGATCATCGCCCTGCCGTTCAATGAAGCCGATGTGCTCACCCTGCCCCTCTACGACGAACCGTTCTGCGCGCTGATGCCTGCCGACCACCCATGGACGGCCAAAAAGACCATCGACACCGCCATGCTCAACGACAAGAGCCTGTTGCTGCTGGGTGAAGGTCACTGCTTCCGTGACCAGGTGCTGGAAGCCTGCCCTACCCTGAACAAGGGGGGTGAAGGGTCGCGGCACACCACGGTCGAATCCAGCTCGCTGGAAACCATCCGCCACATGGTAGCGTCCGGCCTTGGCGTGTCTATCCTGCCGCTGTCGGCGGTGCACAGCCACCACTACGCGCCTGGGGTCATCGAAGTCCGCCCGCTGACCGCCCCGGCACCGTTCCGCACCGTGGCCATCGCCTGGCGCGCCAGCTTCCCACGGCCAAAGGCCATCGAGATCCTCGCCGACTCGATCCGCCTGTGCTCGGTAGCCAAGGCCCCTGCAGAACAAACGGCCTGAGTCATGACGGAGCTGTCGAACGTCCCGGTCACCGTGCTCAAGGGTGTTGGCGAGGCCATGGCCGAAAAGCTCGCCAAGGTCGGCCTGGAAAACTTGCAGGACGTGCTGTTCCACCTGCCCCTGCGCTATCAGGACCGCACCCGCGTGGTTCCGATCGGCCAGCTGCGCCCAGGCCAGGACGCGGTGATCGAGGGGGTGGTCAGCGGTGCCGACGTGACCATGGGCAAGCGTCGCAGCCTGGTGGTACGCCTGGGTGACGGCAGTGGCGTGTTGAGCTTGCGC
Source organism: Pseudomonas sp. p99-361 (assembly GCF_003935475.1). Classification (NCBI taxonomy): domain Bacteria; kingdom Pseudomonadati; phylum Pseudomonadota; class Gammaproteobacteria; order Pseudomonadales; family Pseudomonadaceae; genus Pseudomonas; species Pseudomonas sp. p99-361. The sequence goes on from NZ_RHQO01000015.1 coordinate 13,420, forward strand.
TTCTACCATTTCAGCAACGCGCAAAAGGAAGGGCTCAAGCGCGGCACCCACCTGCGCTGCTACGGCGAAGCTCGCCCGGGCGCTTCCGGGCTGGAGATCTACCACCCGGAGTACCGCGCACTGAACGGTGACGAACCGCCACCGCCGGTCGACCAAACCCTCACCCCGATCTACCCGTCTACCGAGGGCCTTACCCAGCAACGCCTGCGCCAACTGTGCCAACAGAGCCTGAGCCTGCTCGGCCCGCGCAGCCTGCCCGACTGGCTGCCCGACGAACTGGCCCGCGACTACCAGCTGGCGCCGCTGGATGACGCCATCCGCTACCTGCACAACCCGCCCGCCGACGCCGACGTCGAGGAGTTGGCCCTGGGCCACCACTGGGCTCAGCACCGCCTGGCATTCGAAGAGCTGCTCACCCACCAGCTGTCGCAACAGCGCCTGCGCGAGAGCCTGCGCAGCCTGCGTGCGCCAGTGCTGCCCAAGGCCACCCGGCTGCCGGCGCAATACCTGGCCAATTTGGGCTTCCAGCCGACCGGCGCGCAGCAGCGCGTCGCCAACGAAATTGCCTACGACCTCAGCCAGCACGAGCCGATGATGCGCCTGGTGCAAGGCGACGTGGGTGCCGGTAAGACCGTGGTCGCCGCGCTGGCCGCGTTGCAGGCCCTGGAGGCTGGTTATCAGGTGGCATTGATGGCCCCCACTGAGATCCTTGCCGAACAGCACTACATCACCTTCAAGCGCTGGCTGGAGCCTTTGGGTCTGGAGGTGGCCTGGCTAGCCGGCAAACTCAAGGGCAAGGCGCGGGCGGCGTCGCTCGAGCAGATCGCCAATGGCGCCCCGATGGTGGTCGGCACCCACGCCCTGTTCCAGGACGAGGTGAAGTTCAAGCACCTGGCCTTGGCCATCATCGACGAACAGCACCGTTTCGGCGTGCAGCAACGCCTGGCGCTGCGCAAGAAAGGCGTAGCCGGCGAGCTGTGCCCACACCAGCTGATCATGACCGCGACCCCCATTCCGCGCACCTTGGCCATGAGTGCCTACGCCGACCTGGACACCTCGGTGCTCGACGAGCTGCCGCCTGGGCGCACGCCGGTGAACACCGTGCTGGTGGCCGACAGCCGGCGTTTCGAAGTGGTCGAACGGGTACGCGCCGCCTGCGCTGAAGGGCGCCAGGCGTACTGGGTGTGCACGCTGATCGAAGAGTCCGAGGAACTGACCTGCCAAGCAGCCGAAAGCACTTACGAGGAGCTGGGCAGCGCCTTGGGTGAACTGCGGGTCGGGTTGATCCACGGCCGCATGAAACCGGCGGAAAAGGCCGAGATCATGGCCGAGTTCAAGGCCGGCAACCTGCAGTTGCTGGTCGCCACCACCGTCATCGAGGTGGGCGTGGACGTGCCCAATGCCAGCCTGATGATCATCGAAAACCCCGAGCGCCTCGGCCTGGCCCAGCTGCACCAGTTGCGTGGCCGGGTGGGTCGCGGCAGCGCCGTCAGCCATTGCGTGCTGCTGTACCACCCGCCGCTGTCGCAGATCGGCCGCGAGCGCCTGGGCATCATGCGCGAAACCAACGACGGCTTCATCATCGCCGAAAAAGACCTTGCGCTACGCGGCCCGGGCGAAATGCTGGGTACCCGCCAGACCGGCCTGCTGCAATTCAAGGTCGCCGACCTGATGCGCGACGCCGACCTGTTGCCAGCGGTACGCGATGCCGCCCAGGCCCTGATCGCACGCTGGCCGGAGCACGTCAGCCCGCTGCTGGACCGTTGGCTGCGTCATGGCCAGCAATATGGTCAGGTGTGACGCCTGTCCCATAATGGATCCAGATTTGCGCCCAGGGTGGTTATACTTCGCGTTTAAAAGAATCAGTGGATACGGACCATGACTGAAGTTGCCCTGGACACCGCAACCCCACACACGCCTTCCGTCATCAGGCTGCTGCTCGAGAAACTCGGCGTAGCCTACCGCGAGGTGGTCGAACATCCGCACCTGCCCGCAGCCTCGCGGGTACAGGCCGTGCTGCTGGACGACGAGGTGGGCGCCATGATGGTGCTGTTCCCGCAGAGCCAGCTGCTGGACCTGAACCGCCTGGCCGAACTGACCGGGCGCAAGCTCACCGCCGTGTCGGTGCCACGCCTCAAGCAAATGCTCGACAAACACCAGCTCAAGGCGCTGCCGGGCATCCCGGCGCTCACCAGCTCACCGTGCCAGTACGAAAAAAGCCTGCTGGACGTCGACCTGGTGTACATCAATTCGGGTGAAGCCGGCCTGTTGCTGGAAATAGAGCGCGCGCACTTCAAGCGCATGTTGCTCAAGGCCAGCGCCAGCAGCTTTGGCCAGGAAGTCGGGGCGATCAGCCCCAACCTCGACCGCCCTAACGACGATACCCGCGAAATCACCAATGCCGTGCAAGCCTTCACTGCCCGGCGTATCCAGAAGCGTCTGGAAGAAACCATCGAAATCCCGCCGCTGGCCGATACTGCGCAGAAAATCATCAAACTGCGGGTAGACCCCAACGCCAGCATCGACGATATCACTGGGGTGGTAGAAACCGACCCGGCCCTGGCCGCCCAGGTGGTCAGCTGGGCGGCATCACCCTACTACGCCTCGCCGGGCAAGATCCGCTCGGTGGAAGACGCCATCGTGCGCGTGCTGGGCTTCGACCTGGTGATCAACCTCGCCCTCGGCCTGGCCCTGGGCAAGACCCTGAGCCTGCCCAAGGACAACCCTCAGCAGGCCACCCCGTACTGGCAGCAGTCGATCTACACCGCCGCCATCATCGAGGGCCTTACCCGAGCCATGCCGCGGGCAGAGCGCCCTGAAGCAGGCCTGACCTACCTGGCCGGGCTGTTGCACAACTTCGGTTACCTGCTGCTGGCACACGTTTTCCCGCCGCACTTCTCGCTGATTTGTCGCCACCTGGAGGTCAACCCTCACCTGAACCACACCTATGTGGAACAACACCTGCTGGGTATCAGCCGCGAGCAGATTGGTGCCTGGTTGATGAAACTGTGGGACATGCCGGTAGAGCTCTCGGCCGCGCTGCGTTTCCAGCACGACCCGGCTTACGACGGCGAGTTTTCGGAATTCCCCAACCTGGTATGCCTGGCCACACGCCTGCTGCGCTCGCGGGGGATTGGCTCGGGGCCGCTGGAGGAGATTCCTGACGAACTGCTGGAGCGTTTGGGCATTGCCCGGGAAAAGGCCGAGGATGTGGTGAACAAAGTGCTGGAGGCCGAGAGCTTGCTGCGGGAGCTGGCTTCGCAGTTCAACGCACCGCATTGAAGCCCGGGGCCGCTTGGCGGCCCCAAACATTTCAGCCCTGCTTCTTCTTCGGCTTCAGGTACTTCATCAACCCCTGAAACCACATCACCAACGCCGGATTGCCCTTGATCTGGATGTTCTTGTCCTGAATGCCCTGCATGAACGCCAACTGCTTGTTGCTTGCCTGCAAGGTGGCAAAGCCATAGGCGGCATCCTTGAAGGCAATGGCAAAGGCTGGCTGTGAGTACGACCCGCTTTTGCTGCTGACACGCTCGTTGCTGACGATAAAGTGCCGGGCGACCTTGCCGTCCAGGGTCTGCATCTGGAATACCAGGTCCTTGCCTTTGAGCTGCTGCTGGAATGCCGGATTATTGCGGCTGGCCCGGGCCATCAGCAGCCCCATGGCCCAGAGAAGAAAGCGGAACTTCATCGACACGCCTCGATGGAAAAGTGACTAAGTTGCGCAGTTTATCCTCCTAATGACCGTTTTATGCAAGTTCGCAGCAATTACTGGGTGTAAAGCACAACGGGCGCCATCTGGCGCCCGTTCGGGATCAACGCATCCTCAGTGCACAGTTACTTTTTCTTGCTGGCCTTGCTCGGCGCGGCCGGCGTATTGACGCTGTCCCTGAGGTTCTTGCCGGGCTTGAAAGCCACGGTATTGCTGGCTTTGATCTTGACCGGCTGGCCGGTTTGCGGGTTTTTGCCGGTACGCGCGCCGCGGTGACGCTTTTCGAAAGTGCCGAAACCAACCAGGGTCACGGTGTCCTTGTCCAGGGCGCCCGTGATGCTGTCGAGAATCGCGTTCAGCACTTGATTAGCCTTTTCTTTGGTCAGGTCAGCTTTTTCAGCGATGACGGCGGCGAGTTCTGGTTTGCGCATAGTAAAGCCTCTTTGACGGAATTCTTGTTGTTATGCCGTGCTGCCTTCAGGAGCAGCGCTCAAGGCACCGCAGGCTCTAACCTGCGGCAGACGGGAGTGAGAATGGCACGTGGTTCGGGGCCGCGCCAGTATCTGAGCGGCCATTGTGCAGGCAACAACAGGGCAAACCAGACAGAACGCCGGGCAATTACGCCATAACTGCAGGTAGCTGGCGGTTCAGCGCCAGCTTTTCCATGACCGCAGCCCCGGTCAGGGCGTAACCCAGCAGCCCGCCACCCGCATCGATGCACAGCACCTTCAGGTCATTGCCTTGCCCTTCCACCTGCCAAGTGCCTTCTCGCCCCTGTGGCGGTGGCGACACCACCAGCGGGCAAGCCGGGGTTTTCACCGTGATCGGCATTGGCCCATAGGCAACTGCCGTGGGCTTGCCGGCCAGGGTTTGGGCCAGTGCCCGTGCACAACTCATCAGTGGCATCACGTACAACAGGTTGATGCCGTCTACCTCGGCACAATCCCCGAGGGCGAAGATATTGGCGTGGGAGGTTCGCAGCTCACGGTCCACGCTGACGCCACGGTTGACCTGCAGCCCGGCCGCGGCAGCCAGGTCGGTACGCGGGCGCAGGCCAATGGCCGAAACGACCAGGTCACAGCCAACCACGCTGCCATCCGACAGGTGCGCCTCCAGGCCGTGGGGCGCCTGCTGCAAGCGGGTCAGAACCGGCCCAAGGTGGAAGCGTACGCCCAGGTCTTGCAACCCACGTTGTACCGCGCCGGCAGCGGCCGGATGCAACAGGGTCGGCATGACCTGCTCGCAGGGTGCAACCACATCCACCTGGAAGCCCCCCAGGCTCATGTCGTTGGCAAACTCGCAGCCGATCAGGCCAGCGCCGAGAATCAGCACGCGTTGCTTGCCGGCGGCGGCAGCACGAAAGCGTGCGTAGTCCTCCAGGTCGTTGATGGGGAACACCAGGTGGCTGGCATCGCCTTCAACCGGCACCTGCACGGTCTGCGCACCCCACGCCAGCACCAGGTCGCGGTATGCCACGGTCTCTTCGCCGATCCACAGGCGTTTGTGCCCAGGGTCGATGCCGCTGATGCGGGTATGGGTGCGGATTTCGGCGTTCAGCTGCTCGGCCATGGCACCGGCTTCAGCCATGCACAGGTCAGCGGCGCCCTTGTGCTTGGCATAGCCCATGGAAAGCATAGGCTTGGAGTAGGAACGACCGTCATCGGCGGTGATCAGCAGCAGCGGCGTATGCGCATCGAGCTTGCGAAATTCGCGGGCCAGGTTGTAGCCCGCCAGGCCGGTGCCGATGATTACCACAGGGGACGTCATGTCGTGCTTGCCTCGCTTAGCCGATGGAGATCATTTCAAAGTCGCTTTTGCCAACACCGCAGTCAGGGCATAGCCAGTCTTCCGGCACGTCCTCCCAACGGGTGCCAGGGGCGATGCCGTCGTCGGGCCAGCCTTCGGCTTCGTCGTAGATCAGGCCACAGACGATACATTGCCACTTTTTCATCAGGTTGTTTTCCTCGGGTCAGGCTGGGGCTTTGTGTTGCTGCTGATGGCCCTATGGCGGGTGAGCCCGCTGCAACAGGGACCAACGCGCAATGCTTGGGGGCTTTGTAGCGGCCCTGCCCGCAGTATGCAAGCAGTCGGGGCAATCATGCTAAGCTCGCCGCCTCTCAGGTTGTAACAAGCAGACCGACGTGTCGTACGAATCCCCGCAAGCAGCCGCTGTCGCGTGGCTGCCGTATTCACGGCTGGCGACCGACATCGACCAGCCCACCCTTGACTGGCTGTTCGACGAAGGCTCACTGACCCGCCGCCTGACGCGCCTGGCCCACGATGACTTTTCCGTCACCCCTTTGTTCGAGGGCTGGCAGCCACTGCGCGCCGACGAATGCCAGGCACTGGGCATCGCTGTTGGCGCTGAAGGCTGGGTGCGCGAGGTGTACCTGCGCGGCCATGGCCAGCCGTGGGTGTTCGCCCGCAGCGTGGCCAGCCGCAGTGCGCTGGCCCGCGGCGGGTTGGACCTGGAACGCCTCGGCAGCCGTTCGTTGGGCGAGTTGCTGTTCTGCGACCAGGCGTTCATCCGCCACCCAATCCAAGTGTGCAGTTACCCACAGGCGTGGTTGCCGGCAGATGCCGCCCGGCCAGCGCTATGGGCTCGCCGCTCGCGTTTTGAACGTGACGGGCTGGACCTGCTAGTGGCCGAGGTGTTCCTGCCGGCGCTGTGGCAAGCGGCCCAGGAGGAAAACAGCTGATGTACCTGCAACTGCTCAAGTCGCTGAACCGCCTGCACCCGCGTGCCTGGGACTTTGTCCAGCTCAGCCGCATGGACCGCCCGATCGGCATCTACCTGCTGCTGTGGCCCACGCTGTCGGCGGTATGGATTGCCGGCAACGGCTCGCCGACCCTGGCCAACGTGCTGATCTTCGGCCTTGGCGTAGTACTGATGCGCGCCGCCGGCTGCTGCATCAACGATTTTGCCGACCGCAAGGTGGATGGCCACGTCAAGCGTACCGCCGACCGGCCCCTGGCCAGTGGCCGCGTGCGCCCGCGCGAGGCGCTGGCCCTTTTCGCCATACTTGTCGGGGTCAGTTTCCTGCTGGTGCTGTGCACCAATAGCCGCACCGTGTGGCTGTCGTTCGGCGCGGTGGCGTTGGCGTTCTGCTACCCGTTCATGAAGCGCTACACCTACTACCCGCAAGTGGTGCTGGGGGCAGCGTACTCGTGGGGCATTCCGATGGCGTTCACGGCCGCTGGCGGCGAACTGCCGGCCAGTGCCTGGCTGCTGTATATCGCCAACCTGCTGTGGACGGTCGGCTACGACACCTATTACGCCATGGTCGACCGGGACGACGACCTGAAGATCGGCGTGAAATCCACGGCCATCCTGTTCGGTGAGGCCGACCGCAGCATCATCCTGACTTTGCAGTTGTTGTCGCTGGGCTGCCTGTTGCTGGCCGGTAGCCGCTTTGACCTCGGCGGCTGGTTCCACCTGGGGCTGCTGGGGGCGGTGGCGTGCTTTGCCTGGGAGTACTGGTCTACACGAAAGCTGGACCGCGAGTCATGCTTCAAGGCGTTCCTGCACAATCACTGGGCGGGGTTGCTGGTGTTTATGGGGGTGGTTCTGGACTACGCGCTGCGCTGACAGCGTGAGCACCCCACCTTGTGGGAGCGGGCTTACCCCGCCCCCGCAAGCCGACTGCAAGCCCTTACGGCTTGGCGACGTGCCAAACGTCTTTCATGCCGTCACCGGTCATGTCGCCAGCCTTCTTGTCCTTGACGAAGGTATACAGCGGCTTGCCGTCGTAGGCCCACTGCATCTTGCCGTCGTCCCGCTTGATATGTGTCCACTTGCCTTCGGCTTTTTCGCCGCCACTGGTCATCAAAGGCGGCCAGTTCTTGGCGCATTCGCCATTGCACATCGACTTGCCGCCGGTATCTTTGTCGAAGGTGTACAGGGTCATGCCAGCATGATCGACCCACATGCCATCCTTTTCCATTGCAGGTTGTGCCGAGGCCACCCCCGGAAGTGCCAGCGCAGTGAAAAGGGCCATCCAGCTCAGCGTATGTCGTGTCATTGGATTCACCATCGTTTCGGGGGGTAATGGTTTCGGGTTGCCAGAACCGCGGCCCTCTGTAGCCTAGTTCAGTCACGCAATGTCGCCAGAACGGCCAACGTCCTGTCACACAGCTGCAATAATTCCGTTATCTAATGCGGGCCAAGACACTGAATCCAGGAGAGGTTTTGAGCATGGTAGGCAGGAACATTCTGATCGTCGACGACGAAGCACCGATTCGCGAGATGATCGCCGTTGCCCTGGAAATGGCCGGCTATGACTGCCTGGAAGCGGAAAACTCCCAACAGGCCCACGCGATCATCGTCGACCGCAAGCCGGACCTGATCCTGCTCGACTGGATGCTGCCGGGTACCTCCGGCATCGAGTTGGCCCGCCGCCTGAAGCGCGATGAACTGACCGGCGACATTCCGATCATCATGCTCACTGCCAAAGGTGAAGAGGACAACAAGATCCAGGGCCTGGAAGTGGGTGCCGACGACTACATCACCAAACCGTTCTCACCGCGCGAGCTGGTTGCGCGGCTCAAAGCCGTGCTGCGCCGCACCGGCCCAAGCGACAGTGAGGCACCGATCGAGGTCGGCGGCCTGCTGCTCGATCCGATCAGCCACCGCGTGACCATCGACGGCAAGCCGGCTGAAATGGGCCCCACCGAATACCGCCTGCTGCAGTTCTTCATGACCCACCAGGAACGCGCCTACACCCGTGGCCAACTGCTGGACCAGGTGTGGGGCGGCAACGTCTATGTCGAGGAACGCACGGTCGACGTGCACATCCGCCGCCTGCGCAAGGCACTGGGTGAGGCCTACGAGAATCTGGTTCAAACCGTGCGCGGCACCGGCTACCGCTTCTCGACCAAGAGCTAGCTGCAAGCTGCAAGCTGCAAGCTGCAAGCAAGAGCATGTAGCATCAGGCTCAAAAAGGACTATCAGCACCACTGATCCGCTTCATCTTGAAGCTTGCAACTTGCAACTTGCAACTTGCAACTTGCAGCCGGATCCGAAGGACCCATCAATTGAACCAGAACTGGCACGCGACACTGATTCGCCACCTGCTGTTGCTGATCAGCATCTGCCTGATCGGCGGGCTGATCAGCGGCTACTATGGCTGGAGCCTGGCCATTGGCCTGGCACTGTACCTGGCTTGGACCCTCAAGCAACTGCTGCGCCTGCATGACTGGCTCCGCAACCACCAGCCCGACGAGGCGCCGCCCGACGGCTATGGCCTGTGGGGCGAGGTGTTCGACAGCATCTACCACCTGCAGCGCCGGGACCAGCGTGTGCGGGGCCGCCTGCAAGCGGTGATCGACCGCGTTCAGGAGTCCACCGCTGCGCTGCGGGATGCGGTGATCATGCTCGACAGCGACGGCAACCTGGAGTGGTGGAACCGCGCCGCCGAGACCCTGCTGGGCTTCAAAACTCCACAGGACGGCGGCCAGCAAGTCACCAACCTGGTTCGCCACCCGCGCTTCAAGGAGTACTTCGAGGCAGAAAACTACCTCGAACCGCTGGAAATCCCCTCACCGATCAACGACCGCATGCGGCTGCAGTTGCACATCACCCGCTACGGCAACAACGAGCACTTGATGCTGGTGCGCGACGTCACCCGCATTCACCAGCTGGAACAGATGCGCAAAGACTTCGTCGCCAACGTGTCGCACGAATTGCGCACACCGCTGACCGTCATCACCGGCTACCTGGAAACCCTGCTGGACAACGTCGAGGACGTGAACCCGCGCTGGCGCCGGGCCTTGCAGCAGATGAGCCAGCAAGGCTCGCGCATGCAGACGCTGCTCAACGACCTGTTGCTGCTGGCCAAGCTGGAGGCCACCGATTATCCGTCGGACAACCAGCCAGTGCCGATCGATGCCCTGCTGGCCGCCATCAAGAACGACGCCCAGGCGTTGTCTGGGCCGCGCAACCAGCGCATTACGCTGGAAGCAACCCCCGGCGTGCAGCTCAAGGGCAGCGAGTCGGAGCTGCGCAGCGCCTTTTCCAACCTGGTGTTCAACGCCGTCAAATACACCCAGGATGAAGGCGATATCCGCATCCGCTGGTGGGCCGATGCCCAGGGCGCGCATTTGTCGGTGCAGGACTCTGGCGTGGGCATCGACGCCAAACACCTGCCACGCCTCACCGAGCGCTTCTACCGGGTGGATTCCAGCCGGGCCTCGAATACAGGCGGCACCGGGCTGGGGCTGGCCATCGTCAAGCATGTGCTGATGCGCCACCGCGGCAAGCTGGAAATCAGCAGCGTCCCGGGGCATGGCAGTACCTTCATCTGTCATTTTGCCCCGGCACAATTGGTCAACAGCAAGGTCTGAGCAACTCAGGGCCCTTTGCTTTTGCAGCCCCAACCGCTACATTGGATCCCCTGTGCCAGCAAGAGCTGGCACTTTTTTTCTCTCCATTTCTAAGACGGACCCCGTAAAAACTCCATCATGGACCCTTCCCCTGGTATCAGCCTCAGTTCGTTATTCGCCGATTTCGGCATGATCATCTTTGCCTTCCTGCTGGTGCTGCTCAACGGCTTCTTCGTTGCTGCAGAGTTCGCCATGGTCAAGCTGCGCGCCACCCGCGTGGAGGCCATTGCCGAAGAGCATGGCTGGCGCGGCAACATTCTGCGTAAAGTGCACAACCAGCTGGACGCTTACCTGTCAGCCTGCCAACTGGGTATCACCCTGGCCTCGCTGGGCCTGGGCTGGGTCGGTGAGCCGGCGTTTGCCCACCTGCTGGAACCACTGCTGGCGTACTTCGGCGTCGATTCACCCGAACTGATCAAAGGCGTGTCGTTCTTCGTCGCCTTCTTCGTCATTTCGTACCTGCACATCGTTGTCGGTGAGCTGGCACCCAAATCCTGGGCCATCCGCAAACCGGAGCTGCTGTCGCTGTGGACTGCCGTACCGCTGTACCTGTTCTACTGGGCCATGTACCCGGCCATCTACCTGCTCAACGCCAGCGCCAACACCATCCTGCGCATCGCCGGCCAGGGCGAGCCGGGGCCGCACCACGAGCACCACTACAGCCGTGAAGAACTGAAACTGATCCTGCACTCCAGCCGTGGCCAGGACCCAAGCGACCAGGGCATGCGCGTGCTGGCTTCGGCCGTGGAAATGGGCGAGCTGGAAGTGGTCGACTGGGCCAACTCGCGCGAAGACATGGTCACCATCGACGCCCATGCGCCGCTGAAGCAGATCCTGGCCCTGGTGCGCCGCCACAAGTTCAGCCGCTACCCGGTGTACGACGCCGAGCGCGAGGAATTCACCGGCCTGCTGCACATCAAGGACCTGCTGCTGGAGCTGGCGGAGCTGGAGCACTTGCCCGAAGCCATCGACCTGGACGACCTCGCCCGGCCGCTTGAGCGCGTATCGCGCCACATGCCACTGGCCCAGTTGCTGGAGCAGTTCCGCAAGGGTGGTGCGCACTTTGTGCTGGTCGAAGAAGCCGATGGCAAGGTGATCGGCTACCTCACCATGGAAGACGTGCTGGAAGTGCTGGTCGGCGATATCCAGGACGAGCACCGCAAGACCGAACGCGGCATCCTCGCCTACCAGCCGGGCAAGCTGCTGGTCCGTGGCGACACGCCGCTGTTCAAGGTGGAGCGCCTGCTTGGGGTCGACCTTGACCATATCGAGGCGGAAACCCTGGCTGGCCTGGTCTACGAGACGCTAAAGCGCGTGCCTGAAGAAGAAGAGGTGCTGGAAGTCGAAGGGCTGCGGATCATCATCAAGAAGATGAAAGGGCCGAAGATCGTGCTGGCCAAAGTGCTCAAGCTGGATTGATGGCCATGGGGCTGCCGCGCAGCCCCGCTCGATTGGCGCACGCCTATAGGCGCGGCCTTGTGCCCCGATGGCCTGCAAAGCAGGCCATACGCTCTCAAGGGTTACCCGCAGTAAAGTCCGGCAAGCCGCTGAGCGGCCTGTCGAACCGGTAAGGGATCGACTCCAGCGCCAAGCCTACGTTGCGCTGTACCACGAAATGCAGGTGTGGCCCGGTGCTGTTCCCGGTATTGCCCGACTTGGCCAGCATCTGCCCCTGGCGCACCCGCTGCCCCTCCTTCACCACCACCGAGTCGCGCATCAGGTGCAGGTACACGCCCATGGTGCCGTCCGAGTGCAGCACCCTGACAAAGTTGCCCGACGGGTTGGGCTCGCGCCCGCTCTGGCCATTCTGCGTTTTCACCACCACCCCTTCGCGCGCCGCGATAATGGTGGTGCCTTCGGGCATGGCGATATCCATGGCATAGCGCCCCTTCGGCCCGAAATGGCTGACACGGCCATTGGGGCCCTGGGTCACGCGGAATGGCCCGCCAAGCCACGCGAACCCGTAGCGGAAGCCCTGCGGCCGCTTGCCCGGGTCACCCATGGCCTGCAGCAGGGTCGAGCGGTAATTCAGCAACAAACCGGGCCGCCCCCTCAGCACGCTGAGCATTTGCGTGGTGCCCGGTGGCAGCAGCCGGCGCACGATACGCGGGGCATCACCGCCCTGGGCGTTCACCAGGTTGTCCAGGCGCAGCTCGACCTCGACCGGAACATGCAGTTGGTTGCGTGCCGAAAAGCTCACACCGCCGTTGAACACTTTCGCGTTCAGGAACACTTGGCCTTCGAGCGTTTCGACCATGGGCTCAAGCAAATTCAGCGGCCTGGCGCCAGGGCCGGGGCGGTCGGAATAGGAAATGACACCGGACTCGTCGGTGCTCTTGTAAAGGGTCACACCCAGGCTCGACGCCGAGGCCATGAACAGTGCACAGAACAGCAGCAGGCGCCCGGGCATGATAGTGGCTTTTTGACAGTTGAGGTCTGTCGAAGCCTAGCAGCAGGTTTAACGGCGAGTGTTGCAGTTGGTCGGATGGCTCAGGCCCCTGGGGTGAAATGCTTCTGCGCGGTGCCACGGGCAATCAGCCGCGACAGGTAATCGAGCTTCTGCGCATCCTGGTCGACGAACTTGAAGGTCAGTTGCAGCCAGTCGCTGTCCGGCTTGGGCTCCAGCGCCGCGACGGCGTGCAGATAGCCGTTCAGGCGGGCGACTTCGGCACTTTCGCCTTGCTCCAGGTCCAACACTGCACCTTCCAGCACTTGTGGCAGCACATCGCCGCGGCGTACCACCAGCAGGGCCTCTTTCAGGCTCAACGCCTTGATCACGCACGGCTGCATGCCACCGGCCAGGCGCAGTTGCCCTTGGCCCCGACCGGTCGGGGTGGCCGCGGCCGGCGTGGGCGCCTTGGCCGCTGGCCTGGCAGCAGCCGGTGCCAGTGCCGGCGCTGCAACCTTTACCGCCTCCGGCTTGCCGGCGGTCAGCGCACCCAACGAATCGTTGGCGAACGCCGGGTTGGCGCGCGCCGGGGTGATGGCCATCAGGCTGTCGAGCTTGCCGATCCTGGTCAGGGCCTTTTTCACCTTGGTCAGCAACTGCTCGTTGGTGAATGGCTTGCCGACAAAATCGGAAACACCGGCCTGGATCGCCTGGATGACGTTTTCCTTGTCGCCACGGCTGGTCACCATGATGAACTGCAGCTGCTTCAACGCAGGCTGCTGGCGGCACCAGGTGAGCAGTTCCAGGCCCGACATCTCGGGCATCTCCCAGTCGCACAGCACCAGGTCGAATGCCTCCTTGCCCAGCATGGCCATGGCCTTGCGACCATTGACGGCATCGTCGATCGTCATGCCCGGGAAGGCACTGCGCAGGCACTTGCGGACCAGGTCGCGGATAAACGGGGCGTCATCCACGACCAGCACATTCACTTTACTCATCGAAACTCCTTCTGAACCCGACTAGCCTACTGCCAAATACTGGCTACTTGCTACCACCTGGTAACGCCGGGCGTTCATCCGATCGTTCGCGGGTGCCTGCCGGCTCTCGGCCGTAAACGAAAACGCCCGGCCAAGGCCGGGCGTCGCTGCTCGGGGGCAACCTTACTTATCGTCAGATTCACCAGGAACATTAGCCTTTTCGCCATCGGTGGGCGCGGTGCCCTGCACTTCTGCAGTCATTCGCTTGAGGCCCATGTGACGCACATCGGTACCGCGGACCAGGTAGATCACCAACTCGGAGATATTGCGTGCATGGTCGCCAATACGTTCCAGCGAGCGCAGCACCCAGATCACGCTCAGTACCCGCGAAATCGAGCGCGGGTCTTCCATCATGTAGGTCACCAGTTCACGCAGGGCGGTCTTGTACTCCCGGTCGATGGTCTTGTCGTACTGAGCCACGGACAGTGCCAGGTCGGCGTCGAAGCGGGCAAAAGCGTCCAGCGCATCGCGGACCATGTTGCGCACCTGGTCACCGATGTGGCGCACTTCCACATAGCCCCGTGGCGACTCGCCTTCTTCACACAGCTGGATGGCCCGGCGGGCGATCTTGGTCGATTCGTCACCAATGCGCTCCAGGTCGATCACCGACTTGGAGATACTGATGATCAGGCGCAAGTCGGAGGCCGCCGGCTGCCGACGGGCGAGGATACGCAGGCATTCCTCGTCGATATTGCGCTCCATCTGGTTGATCTGCTCGTCAACCTCGCGCACTTGCTGGGCCAGGCCCGAATCGGCTTCGATCAGCGCGGTGACCGCGTCGTTGACCTGTTTTTCAACCAGCCCGCCCATGGCCAGCAGGTGGCTGCGCACCTCTTCCAGCTCGGCGTTGAACTGCTGGGAAATGTGGTGGGTAAGGCTTTCTTTGTTGATCATGCTGTCGCTCCGCGAAGTTGCTAGCCGCTAGCTGCAAGCTTCAAGTGGTTCGTGTCGTTCCCTGGCTCCGCGCTAACCGCTTCATCTTGCAGCTTGCAGCTCGAAGCTTGCAGCTGCGCCAAAGGCGCTCTTAGCCGTAGCGACCAGTGATGTAGTCTTCGGTCTGCTTCTTCGCCGGGTTGGTGAACAGGGTATCGGTGTCGCCAAACTCGACCAGCTTGCCCATGTACATGAACGCGGTGTAGTCCGAAACACGGGCAGCCTGCTGCATGTTGTGGGTCACGATGACGATGGTGTACTTGGCTTTGAGTTCGTAGATCAGTTCCTCGACCTTGAGGGTCGAGATCGGGTCCAGCGCCGAGCACGGCTCATCCAGCAGCAGCACCTCAGGCTCCACGGCGATGGTGCGGGCGATGACCAGGCGTTGTTGCTGACCACCAGACAGGCCCAGGGCCGACTCGTGCAGGCGGTCCTTGACCTCGTCCCACAGCGCCGCGGCCTTCAACGCCCACTCGACGGCCTCGTCGAGCACGCGCTTTTTGTTGATGCCCTGAATGCGCAGGCCATAGACCACGTTTTCGTAAATGGTCTTGGGAAAGGGGTTGGGCTTCTGGAACACCATGCCCACACGGCGGCGCAGCTCCGCGACATCTTCGCCCTTGCGGTAGATGTTGTTGCCATACAAGTTCACGGCACCCTGTACGCGGCAACCGTCAACCAGGTCGTTCATGCGGTTGAACGTGCGCAACAAGGTCGACTTGCCGCAGCCGGAGGGGCCGATGAACGCGGTCACGCGCTGCTTGGGGATGTTCATGCTGACATCGAACAAGGCCTGCTTGTCGCCGTAGAACAGGCTTAGCCCCGGTACCTCGATGGCCACGGTTTCTTCGGCCAGGCGCAGACTCTGCTTGCTGCGGCCCAGGGCAGACATGTCGATGCCGTGGGTGTGGGATTCGTTCTGCATGGTTGACTCCGTTTGTAGCTGCAAGCTTCGAGCTGCAAGCTGCAAGTTTGGGCAAAGCGGCAATCTGCTTGGAGCTTGCCGCTTGTGGCTTAAAGCTTCAATCAGCTGTCCAGCGCCTTGTACTTTTCGCGCAGGTGGTTGCGGATCCATACCGCCGACAGGTTCAGGGCCGCGATCACCAGCACCAGCAACAGCGCCGTGGCGTAGACCAGCGGCCGCGCGGCTTCTACGTTGGGGCTCTGGAAGCCGACGTCATAGATGTGGAAGCCCAGGTGCATGATCTTCTGGTCCAGGTGCAGGTACGGGTAGTTACCGTCAACCGGCAACGACGGCGCCAGCTTCACCACACCCACCAGCATCAGCGGCGCCACCTCGCCCGCAGCGCGGGCCACGGCGAGGATCATGCCGGTCATCATCGCCGGGCTGGCCATGGGCAACACAATCCGCCACAGCGTTTCGGCCTTGGTCGCACCCAGCGCCAGCGAGCCTTCACGCACCGTACGCGGAATGCGCGCCAGGCCTTCTTCGGTGGCCACGATCACCACAGGCACTGCCAGCAGCGCCAGGGTCAGCGACGCCCACAGCAAGCCTGGTGTACCCAGGGTTGGCGCGGGCAGCGCTTCGGGGAAGAACAGGCGGTCGATCGAGCCACCCAGCACATACACGAAGAAACCCAAACCAAATACGCCGTAGACGATCGCCGGCACCCCCGCCAGGTTGTTCACGGCAATGCGGATCAGCCGGGTTACCGGCCCCTGCCTTGCGTATTCACGCAAGTAGACTGCCGCAAGCACGCCGAACGGGGTGACGATCACGGCCATGATCAGGGTCATCATCACGGTACCGAAGATGGCCGGGAAGATGCCGCCCTCGGTGTTGGCTTCACGCGGGTCGTCGCTCAGGAATTCCCATACCTTGGCAAAGTAGGTGCGCAGCTTGGTAAAAGCAGACATGCCGTTTGGCTGGAGGGCGTGCACCACCTTGTTCAGGCTGATTTCCACTTCACGGCCGTTGCCATCGCGGGCCACCAGGCTGTCACGCGCGAGTGCCTGGTGCAGGCCGCCGAGGCGCGCTTCGATAGCCTGGTAGCGGCTGTTCAGTTCGGCGCGCTCGGCGTCCATGTCCGCCTGGGCGGTAGCGTCCAGCTTGCCGTCCAGCTCCAGCTTGCGGGCGTGCAGCCGCAGGCGCTCCAGGCCATGGTTGATGGCCCCGATGTCTTTCTTCTCCAGTTGCTGCAATTCACCGTTGAGCTGGTTGGCACGCTTGAGCCGCGCTTGCAACTCGCTCCAGGCAGCCGGGCCTTCGGCAACCACCCGGCCCTGTTCCTTGACGCTGACCAGGTAGCCATAGAAGTTGCCCCACTCGCGGCGCTCCAGGGTCATCAGGTCGGCCGGGCGCTGCTCGTCGACCAGCCAATCGCCGACCACCCAGGTGAAATCGCTGCCATAGAGGTCGCGGTTACCGACCTTGATCAGTTCACGGCTCATGAACTCCGGGCCCTGGTCCGGTACCGGCAGGCCGGCGCCTTTGAGGCGGGCACGCGGCACGTCCTCCTGCTGCACCACTTCGCCAATCACCACCTGGCCAGCCTGGCCCGGCACCTGGTAGGTGGCCTGCACCAGGTCGGCCGGCCAGAAGTGGCCCAGGCCGCGCACGGCGATGACCGCCAGCAGGCCAACGGTCATGATCACCGCCATGGCCACTGCGCCGCCGCTCATCCACACACCGGGGGCGCCGCTCTTGAACCAGCCTTTGAGGGAATCCTTTTTCACGGATCGCTACCTTTCTATCAAAGCGACGAGTATTTCTTGCGCAGACGCTGGCGAATCAGCTCGGCCAAGGTGTTCATGACGAAGGTGAACATCAGCAGTACCAGCGCGGCCAGGAACAGCACGCGGTAGTGGCTGCCGCCGACTTCCGATTCGGGCATTTCCACGGCCACGTTGGCGGCCAGGGTGCGCATGCCCTCGAACAGGTTCATTTCCATCACCGGCGTATTGCCGGTGGCCATCAGCACGATCATGGTTTCGCCCACTGCGCGGCCCATGCCGATCATCAGCGCCGAGAAGATGCCCGGGCTGGCAGTCAGGATGACCACGCGGGTCAGGGTTTGCCAGGGGGTGGCGCCCAGGGCCAGCGAGCCCAGGGTGAGGCTGCGCGGCACGCTGAACACGGCGTCTTCGGCGATGGAGTAGATATTGGGGATGACCGCGAAGCCCATGGCGATGCCGACCACCAGGGCATTGCGCTGGTCATAGGTGATGCCCAGATCGTTGGTGATCCACAGGCGCATGTCGCCAGCAAAGAACCAGTTTTCCAGGTGCGGGCTCATGGCCAGGGCGAACCAGCCGATCAGCAGGATCACCGGGATCAGTATCGCCGCTTCCCAGCCGTCAGGTACACGCAGGCGTATCGCCTCTGGCAGGCGGGTCCAGGCGAAGCCCACCAGCAGAATGCCGAACGGCATCAGCAGGAACAGGCTGAAGACCCCCGGCAGGTGACCTTCCAGGTAGGGGGCAAGGAACAGGCCGGCGAAGAAACCGAGGATCACCGTCGGCATCGCCTCCATCAGTTCGATCACCGGCTTGACCTTGCGCCGCATGCCCGGGGCCATGAAGTAAGCGGTATAGATGGCGGCCGCGACCGCCAGCGGGGCTGCCAGGATCATGGCGTAGAACGCGGCCTTGAGGGTACCGAAGGTCAGCGGCGACAGGCTGAGCTTGGGCTCGAAGTCGGTGTTGGAAGCGGTCGACTGCCAGACGTACTTAGGCTCGTCGTAGTTCTCGTACCAGACCTTGCCCCACAACGCGCTGAAGGAAATTTCCGGGTGCGGGTTGCGCAGGCTCAGCGGCAGCAGCTTGCCGCCTTGTTCGATGATGATACGGTTAGCACGCGGCGACAGGGCCAGGATGCCCGGGCCTTCGGCGACGGGTTCGACCAGCAGCGTACGGTGCGCCGTACTGTGGAACACTCCCAGCTGGCCGTTCGCGTCCAGCGCGATGAAGCCCTTGCGGCGCTCTTCGGCGTCGATCTGCACGATCGGTGCCTTGCCCAGCTGGAAGGTACGGATCTGCTTGAGGCGCGATTCGCCGTCCGGGTCGCGGGCCATGAACCACTGGGCCAGGCCGCCCCTGGAGTCACCGACGATCAGCGAAATACCACCCACCAGTTGCCCCGTGGCGGTCACTTCGGTGTCGGCACTGTCGGCCAGTTTATAGCGGCCGTTGAGGCTCTTGTCGCGCAGGCTGAACACGTCGGCCGTGGCCCGGCCGTTGATCACGTACAGCCAGTGCTGGCGCGGATCGATGAAAATGTTCTTCACCACCTCGGTCATCTGCGGCAGGACGATGCGGTTCTGCTCCGTGGTGACTTCTTCGGTCAGCATGTTCTCGCTACGGGTCAACTCCAGCACCTGCAGTTGCGCACCGGTGGAGCCGGCCAGCACCAGGGTGTCACCGTTGGCATTGACGCTCACGTGCTCCAACGCACGGCCCTGCTCGTCGAGCACGAATGGCTGCTCGCCGTAGGGGTAGTCGATGCTGGCGGTAATCGCCTTTTGGTTGTCCGGGTAGGTGATCTTGTAGGCGTGGTGGAACACCAGCGCCTGACCGTTGGACAGGCCCAGCACCACCAGCGGGCTGCCCGGCTGGTCGGCCCCGATCGAGGTGACCTGGGTACCGGCGGGTACCGGCAGGTCGATGCGCTTGAGCGCTTGGCCGGTCTTGGCATCGAAGAACAACGCCTGGCCTTTGTTCGAAACCCGCATGCCCACCAGGTTCTGCTCTTCCAGCGCGATCATCAGCGGCTTGCCGGCATCCTGCTGCAGCCAGTTTGGCTGCAGGGCTTGCTTGCGCGTCAGCTCGGCGCCCTGGAACAGCGGCAGCACTACATAAGCCAGGTAGAAGAAGATCAACGTAATGGCGGCCAAAACGGCAAGGCCGCCCACCAGCACATACCAGCGGGTCAGGCGGTCCTTGAGCGCGCGCAAGCGGCGCTTGCGTTGCAACTCGGGCGTATTGAAATCAATGCGCACGGGCTGGGGTTTTTGGGTCATGTTGGAGTTGGCCAGATCATTCATGCGCACACCCTAGCGGTCCCGTGTGACAAAAACATTACAAAATGGTGACGCGCGAAAGCCCGCCGCACAGGTTACCTGGCTTCGGGCCGGGAATTCGTGGAAGAGGCCGGGCAGTGGTACCGGCCTTCCCTGCAATTACTTACTGCTTGGCAACGCTGCCGGCATGCGACAGGCCCAAATCTGCCAGGGTCTTGTCGACGACCTTGGCCGGCAGCGGGATGTAGCCATCCTTGACCACCACCTGCTGCCCAGCCTGCGACAGCACCAGCTTGACGAACTCGGCTTCCAGCGGCGCCAGTGGCTTGTTCGGCGCCTTGTTCACGTACACGTACAGGAAGCGCGACAGTGGGTAGGTGCCGTTCAGGGCGTTGGCTTCGTTGTCTTCAACGAACGCGCTGCCTTCTTTCTTGGCCAGGGCTACGGTCTTGACGCTGGCTGTCTTGTAGCCGATGCCCGAGTAACCGATGCCGTTGAGCGAAGAGCTGATCGACTGCACGACCGAGGCCGAACCAGGCTGTTCGTTGACGTTAGGCTTGAAGTCGCCTTTGCACAGGGCCTCTTCTTTGAAGTAGCCATAGGTGCCGGAAACCGAGTTGCGGCCGAACAGCTGGATCGGCTTGTTGGCCAGGTCGCCGGTCACACCTACATCACCCCAGGTCTTGACCTCGGCCTTGCCCCCACACAAGCGGGTCGAGGAGAAGATGGCATCGACCTGCGCCATGGTCAGGCCCTTGATCGGGTTGTCCTTGTGCACGAACACGGCCAGGGCGTCGACGGCAACCGGGATGGCGGTCGGTTTGTAGCCGTACTTCTGCTCGAAGGCTTGCAGCTCGACGTCCTTCATCTTGCGGCTCATCGGGCCGAGGTTGGCAGTGCCTTCGGTCAACGCAGGTGGCGCGGTGGAGGAACCCGCCGCCTGGATCTGGATGTTTACGTTCGGATATTCCTTCTTGTAGGCCTCGGCCCACAGCGTCATCAAGTTGGCCAGGGTGTCGGAGCCGACGCTGGAGAGGTTGCCCGAAACACCGGTGGTCTTGGTGTACGTCGGGATCGCAGGATCGACAGCGGCCACCGCGTTGGCGGTTGCAACGCCAGCGGCGGCGAACGTGAGGGCCGCCATCAAACGCTTCAGTTTCATGCCTTGCTCCTAGCAGGAATATTGGGGTGCTGGATGGAACGGGCCCCAGTATCGGCAGGCCGCATGAACACGATATGACCTAATTGTGACAAATGGATTAAAGGCCATCATTTGAGGGCCGCGCCAACCGCCAGCGCAGCTCAGCGTTTGTTGGCGAGCAGATAAACCCCTACGCCCAGCCCGACGGTACACAACCCCGCCACATAGTAGGCCGGCGCCATGGGGCTGATCTTGAGCAGCGCCGTCACCACCATCGGCGTCAGCCCGCCAAAGATCGCGTAGGCCACGTTGTACGAGAACGACAACCCACTGAAGCGCACCACCGCCGGGAACGCCTTGACCATCACATAAGGCACCGCGCCGATCACCCCCACGCACAGGCCGGTTACCGCATACAGCGGGAACAGCAACTCGGGCCGGGTTGGCAAGCTATGGTAGAAGCTCCAGGAGGTTATCAGCAGCAACAGGCTGCCAATCACGAACACTCGGCCCGCGCCAAATCGGTCCGCCAGGCTGCCAGCGCTGATGCAGCCAAAGCTGAGCAGTACGATGGCCAGGCTGTTGGCCTTGAGCGAGTCGGTGGGGCTGATGTGGTAGATGCTCTGCAACAGCGCCGGGGTCATCAGGATGAGCACGACGATGGCCGCCGACAGCATCCAGGTCAGCAGCATCGACAAGATGATCGCGCCACGATGGTCGCGCAGCACTGCACGCAGCGGGAGCTCTTCTGCCAGGGCCTTGCGCTGCTGCATCTCGGCGAATACCGGCGTTTCGTGCAGCCAGCGGCGCAGGTAGACCGAGAACAGGCCGAACACACCACCCAGCAGGAAGGGGATGCGCCAGGCGTAATCCGCGACTTCTGCAGGGCTGTAGACCGTGTTGATCAGCGTGGCGACCAGCGACCCCAGCAGAATGCCCGAGGTCAGGCCGGCCGTGAGGGTGCCGCAGGCGTAACCGGTGTTACGCGCCGGTACGTGCTCGGAAACGAACACCCAGGCGCCCGGCACTTCCCCTCCGATCGCAGCGCCCTGGATAACCCGCATCAGCAGCAGCAGGATCGGTGCCCACAGGCCGATCTGGGCATACGTTGGCAGCAGACCCATGATCAGCGTCGGCAGGGCCATCATGAAAATGCTCAGGGTGAACATCTTCTTGCGCCCGAGCAGGTCGCCAAAGTGGGCCATGATGATGCCGCCCAGCGGCCGCGCCAGGTAACCGGCCGCGAAGATGCCAAAGGTTTGCATCAGGCGCAGCCACTCGGGCATGTCGGCCGGGAAGAACAGCTTGCCGACCACCGTGGCGAAGAACACGAAGATGATGAAGTCGTAGAACTCCAGCGCCCCGCCCAGTGCGGACAGTGAGAGGGTCTTGTAGTCACTGCGGGTCAGCGGCCGCGAGGGCTGCTCGATACTGCTCGGCACGGAAGTCATCGCTGGTTGTTCTCTTTATAGGGCATGCAGGCCGCTGGGCGCGCGGCTTCTGGATTGGGAGACCAGCGAAGATAGCAAATTGCCGAGGCGTGCTGATAGCGCTACAAAAACCCTACAGATATTCACGAATGTGCGGTCGTCGCTGGCCGTTATGCTCTATATACTGGCAACTCGTAGGAAAAGGTTGCGCCTAAACGTGGGATGTTGTGCGAAAACGCCGGTCTTTATTGTCAGGCGGTTTCGCAGAGTTTCCCTACGGCCGCCCAGTGAAACGAAATCGGCGTAGTATGTTTCAAGCTGAATCGTTTACCCGGCCCTTGCGCCACACCAACGAAAGCGTCACGGGTCAGAGGCCCCATCGCATGATTGAGCTCGAACAAGAAGATCCTATCCCGCAGGGCGACCTGGCCTTGCAGATCACTGCACTCCCGCGCGAGACCAATGGGTTTGGCGACATCTTCGGCGGCTGGCTGGTCGCCCAGATGGACCTGGCCGGCACTGCCATGGCCAGCCGTGTCGCCGGTGGCCGGGTAGCCACCGTGGCCATCGACCGCATGGCGTTCCTCGTGCCGGTCGCCGTGGGCGCGCAGCTGTCTTTCTATACCCAGACCCTGGAAATCGGCCGTAGCTCGATCCAGATGATGGTCGAAGTGTGGAGCGACGACCCGCTGTCCAGCGAATGGCGCAAGGTCACCGAGGCGGTATTCGTCTTCGTCGCCATCGACGGCAGCGGCCGCACGCGCTCGGTCCCTCGTCGCTGAGCCTTGCCGGCGGTAAACTCATTGCAGGTGCCCGGGTCCAAGGCCCACTGGCAATCAATGAGACAAGTGCAATGGCAACCTTCCAGGTCGTAACCGAGCAACATGGCGAACTGAACTGCTGGCGTATCAGCAGCGACCACGCCGAACTCCTGATCGCCCAACAGGGCGCACAGATCCTCAGCTACCAGCGGGTGGGCGAGCCGCCACTGCTGTGGCTGAGCGACCAGGCCATCTTCGGCAAGGGCAAGTCGGTGCGCGCCGGGGTACCCGTGTGCTGGCCGTGGTTCGGCAACCTGCAGCGTAACCCCCAGGCTGTGCAGGCCATGTACAACGGTGCGCAGGCGCCTGCCCACGGCCTTGCGCGCGCCCGAGACTGGCAATTGCTGGGTATCGAGGAAGTCGGCGAGCAGCTGCAGATCGAATTCGCGCTGCCAGAAGCGCAGGGTCAACTGCCCGACTGGCCGCATTCAGTCGAACTGAAACTGGTGATAGCGCTTGGCGCGGACCTGAAACTGAACCTCACCAGTCGCAACGTGGGCACTGCACCAGTCACCATCAGCCAAGCCCTGCACAGCTACTTTGCGGTCAGTGACGTGCGCCAGGCCCAGGTCGAAGGGGTGGAGGGGCTGAGTTACATCGAAACCTTGGCTGACTGGCAGCAGCGCCAGCAGCAGGGGCCGCTCACGTTCACCGGGGAGACTGACCGGATCTACCTCGGCGCCCCGCAAACGCTGAGCATTGTCGACCCGCACTGGAACCGGCGGATAACCCTGACCAGCAGTGGCTCGCGTTCGGCGGTTATCTGGAACCCCTGGACCGAACGGGCCAGGGAGCTGCCGGACATGGCCGATGAGGGTTGGCAACGGATGCTGTGCATCGAGACGGCGAATGTGTGGGATGACCTGGTGGAGTTGAAGCCTGGGGCCAGTCATTCGCTGGGCGTGATGCTGGCTAGCGAAGCACTTTGAGTACTCGGGACCGCTGCGCGGTCCTTTCGCGACGCAAGGCCGCTTGTGTCTTGAGAGGGGATTAGAATCTGCAGTGAGAGCGGTGAATGACAAGCTGAATGCCGCAGGTGCCTAGAGCACGAGCAGGAGCAGAAGCTGTCATTCACCGTTCCACTTGTGGGAGCGGGCGTGCCCGCGAACACCGGCGCAGCCGGTGCCAGACACCGCGTTGCCTGCTTCGCGGGCAAGACCGCTCCGACAATGAATCGCGCAGGCTTTTCAAATTTTGGGAAAGACAGTTGCTCCTACTGGCGATCGCGTGCCCTTGCAGGTGCGGCCTTGTGTGGCGAGGGCTCAGAGGTCGGCGTCTTCCACCACCCTCACCTTTCCGGCATCCAGCGCATAGGCGGCATCGGCCAGATCATTGCTGACCTTCTCCACCTTCAATTTGCCGGTGACCCACAGCGGGGTGTAGATGTCATCGATCTTCAGGCCTTTCGGGTAGCGCACCAGCACCAGCTGATTGGGCGGCGGAGGCGGTACGTGGATGCACGCGCCCGGGTAGGGCACCAGGAAGAACAACGTGCTGTTACCCTTGGCATCGCTTTCCAGCGGTACCGGGTAACCGCCCAGGCGGATGTCCTTGCCATTCATGGCTGGCACGGTCTTGGTGGAATACATCACCGCCGGCAGACCCTTGCTCTGCTTGAGGCCGCCCTTGTCGGTGAAGGTACCCATGGCTTCCGGCGAGTTATGGTCGATTTCGGGCATTTGCTCGAGCGCCTTCTGGTCCGACTTGGGCATCAGCTCCAGCCAGTCGGTTTCAGGCAGTTCGGCATGGGCCAGGGTGCTGGCCAACAGCAGGGGCAGGAGAAAAAAGGCACGCATGACAATGCTCGGCAACTCGATGGAATTGCCGAGCATTCTAACCGGTATTCAGCGTTTCTTGATGAACCCGTAGATCACCAGAAGGACAATGGCACCGACCAGCGCGCCGAAGAAGCCCGCCGCCTGCCCAGCCTGGTAAATGCCCAGCGCCTGGCCGCCATAGGTGGCCAACAGCGAACCGGCAATACCCAGCAGGATGGTCATGATCCAGCCCATGCTGTCGTCGCCTGGTTTGATGAAGCGGGCCAGTAGGCCGACGATGAGGCCGATGAAGATGGTTCCGATGATGCCCATGGCAATCCCTCTGCAGTGAAAATGGCACAAGCCAAAGCCTAGACAGCGCTTCGACTTGTTGCCATTTCAGAGGGCAAGCCGCTGGTAGAAGTTCGATCAGTTGCTGATCAGGGCCTCTACCTCGGCAATTTTGCGCTCGAGGGTAGCCATGTCGTGGCAGCGCAGGGTGGCGTGGCCAACCTTGCGGCCGGCCTTGAAAGCCTTGCCGTAGTGGTGCAGGTGGCAGCCATCGATGGCGATCACCTTGTCCACGGCAGGCACTTCACCGATGAAGTTGAGCATCGCACTCTCGCCCACCTTGGCGGTGGAGCCCAGCGGCAGGCCGGCCACCGCGCGCAGGTGGTTCTCGAACTGGCTGCATTCGGCACCTTCGATGGTCCAGTGCCCGGAGTTGTGCACGCGCGGGGCGATTTCGTTGGCCTTCAGGCCACCGTCGACTTCGAAAAACTCGAACGCCATCACGCCCACGTACTCCAGCTTTTGCAGTACACGGCCTACATAGTCTTCAGCCAAAGCCTGCAGCGGGTGTGCCTGGCTGGCCACCGACAGGCGCAGGATGCCGCTCTCGTGGGTGTTGTGCACCAGCGGGTAGAAGCGGGTTTCGCCATCACGGGCCCGTACGGCCACCAGCGAGACTTCGCCGGTAAAGGGTACAAAGCCTTCCAGCAGGCAGGGCACGCTGCCCAGTTCGGCGAAGGTATCAACCACGTCTTCAGGCGTGCGCAGCACCTTCTGGCCCTTGCCGTCGTAACCCAGGGTACGGGTTTTCAACACGGCCGGCAGGCCGATGCTGGCGACTGCGGCGTCCAGGTCGGCTTGCGAGAGGATGTCGGCGAAAGCCGGGGTAGGGATACCCAGGTCGCGGAACATGCTCTTCTCGAACAAGCGGTCACGGGCGATGCGCAGCGCTTCGGCACTGGGGTAGACCGGTACGAACTGCGAGAGGAAGGCCACGGTTTCGGCCGGGACGCTTTCGAACTCGAAGGTCACCAGGTCAACTTCGTCAGCCAACTGGCGCAGGTGCTCCTGATCGCCGTAATCGGCCCGCAGGTGCTCGCCCAGAGGCGCAGCGCAAGCATCCGGCGCCGGGTCGAGGAAAGCGAAATTCATGCCCAGCGGGGTACCCGCCAGGGCCAGCATGCGGCCCAGCTGGCCGCCACCGATTACACCGATCTTCATGGGTTGAGCCTCAAGCCTGGCGCGGGTCTGGGTTGTCCAGCACGGTGTCGGTCTGTTCCGTGCGGAATTGCTTCAGCGCAGCGTGGAATTGCGGGTATTTGGCACCCAGGATGCTGGCCGACAACAGCGCCGCATTGACTGCACCGGCACGGCCTATGGCCAGGGTGGCAACCGGTACGCCGGCTGGCATCTGCACGATCGACAGCAGCGAGTCGACGCCCGAGAGCATCGACGACTGCACCGGCACGCCCAGCACCGGCAGGTGGGTCTTGGCGGCGCACATGCCCGGCAGGTGGGCAGCACCACCAGCACCCGCGATGATCACCTCGATGCCCCGGCCCTCGGCCTCTTCGGCGTACTGGAACAGCAGATCCGGGGTGCGGTGGGCGGACACCACCTTCACTTCGTAGGGAATGCCGAGTTTTTCCAGCATATCGGCGGTGTGGCTAAGGGTGGACCAATCGGACTTGGAGCCCATGATCACGCCAACCAGTGCACTCATCGTCGAGCCTCTCCTGCAAGCGCCTTCTGGCGCGCTATAAAGCAACAAGCCACGCGGGTAGGCCGGCGTGGCTTGTCATACGGATTCTAATCGGCCCGGTGGCCGAAGGCGCGGGATTGTAGCGTACTTGCAGGCGGGCCGCCCACCCCTGCAAGCACATGACAGATAAAAGGGCAAGCTGTCTCGCGGGACAACTTTTTCCGGCTGCGATGCCTAACGGCAGTTGCAAGAGGATTGAACACCCCTGTTCAAACTTCTTGGAGAAAAAGATGGCCAGACCATTTTTCACCTCACTGCTGTTTTGCATGACGATGGCCCTTCAGGCCTCCCCCACATGGGCTGCGAGAACCTTGGTGGTTACTATCTATCCGCACGATGAACTAGCCGATGTGAGCGACAAACAGATCGATAAAGACTACGTGCAACCGTGGCTGGAAGAAATGCGCAGAATCAGCAATCACTCAATTGAAATCGTCTTCAAGCGTGATGTTGCAGGCATCACTGATATTCCCTATCGCCAGATGCCTCCAGAAGATACCCACAGGGTCTTCAGCGCTGCAGCGCGTCCACAGTTCAGGTGGCAGAAATCGATTTTGCTGACGCGCGATAGTTTCGGCCTCAACAGCGAAGGCGCAGAACACCTTGGCCTGGCCAAATTGGGCTATGCCCACGCGATCGCCTCCATGGCCAGCTATGGCACCCTGGGGCATGAACTGGGTCACTTGATGAACGCCACTCACGAGGCAGCAGAGTTACGCTACAACCCATGGCCATGCGAGACCTTCGTCTATCCGGACCGCTTCTCGCTTCGGGCCAATTGCTACCGCTACAGCGACCAGAACAGAGCGGCCATCGCCAATCACCTTGATCACGCGCTTCGTAACTGAAGAGGCTCACTCCGGCGCAGGCGTATTTTCCAGCTTGCGCCAAAGTAGCCGCACATTGGCCTTGCGCACCAACGCGCAGCGGTACAGGCGGATTTCCAGTGGTACGTGCCACTGGCTGCCTCCGCAGATCGCCAACTCACCGCGTTCCAGCTCGCCGCGCATCGAAAGCCGGGGCACCCAGGCAATGCCCATGCCTTCCAGCGCCATGCTCTTCAGGCTGTCTGCCATGGCGGTTTCGTAGACGGTGGTATACCGCACATTGCGCTGGCGCAGCAGCAGGTTGACCGACCGCCCGAGGAAGGCCCCGGCGGTATAAGCCAGCAGTGGCACGCTACTTTCACCTTCCAGGTCGAACATGGGCCTGCCGTCGGCGCCCACCGCGCATACCGGCACCATTTCGGTATTGCCCATGTGCAGCGACGGGAAAATCTCGGCATCCATCTGCAAGGCGGCGTCTGGGTCGTAGAACGCCAGCATCAGGTCGCAACCGCCCTCGCGCAGTGCATGCACGGCATCCCCCACGTTAGTCGCAACCAAGCGGGTGGCGATATTCAGGCCGTCATTACGCAGCTGCGCTACCCAACGCGGGAAAAAGCCCGACGCCAACGAGTGCGCTGCAGCCACCTGAATCACCTCCCCCTGGCCACCTTCCAGGTGATGCAAATGGCGGAGAATTTCACCCAACTGGTCGACAACCGTGCGCGCGGTAACCAGAAACAGCTGCCCTGCCTCGGTCAGCTCTATCGGCGTGCGGGAACGGTTCACCAACTGCAGGCCCAACGCTGCCTCAAGGCTGCGGATACGCCGACTGAAGGCCGGTTGGGTGACGAAGCGCCGCTCTGCCGCCTGGGAAAAACTGCGGGTGGCGGCCAGCGCACTGAAATCTTCCAGCCATTTGCTTTCAAGGTTCACGAAGCACATCTCCCGTCGTGCACCAAAATGGAACACGCTCGAATTTCGATTGGCGTCACATAATCACTATGCCGTTTGTGCATAGGTTAGCGTGCAACAGCATTGGCCGCAAAATCCCCTTAAGGCCTAGGATTGGCGCCATTCCGGCATGTGCCGGTTCAACATCGAGATGATATACATCATGTCCGCTGCTGCATCGTTCCGCGTCGAAAAAGATCTGTTGGGCACCCTGGAAGTACCTGCCGATGCTTACTACGGCATCCAGACCCTGCGCGCTGCCAACAACTTCCACCTCTCCGGTGTTCCGCTGTCGCACTACCCGAAACTGGTAGTGGGCCTGGCGATGGTCAAGCAGGCTGCTGCCGACGCCAACCGTGAGCTGGGGCACCTGAGCGATGCCAAGCATGCTGCCATCAGCGCCGCCTGCGGCCGCCTGATCAAGGGCGACTACCACGAGCAGTTCGTGGTCGACATGATTCAGGGTGGCGCCGGTACGTCCACCAACATGAACGCGAACGAAGTCATCGCCAACATCGCGCTGGAGGCCATGGGCCACCAGAAGGGTGAGTACCAGTACCTGCACCCGAACAACGATGTGAACATGGCGCAGTCGACCAACGACGCCTACCCGACGGCCATTCGCCTGGGCCTGCTGCTGGGTCACGACGCCCTGCTGGCCAGCCTCGAAAGCCTGATCCAGGCATTCGCCGCCAAAGGCAAGGAATTCGACCACGTACTGAAGATGGGCCGCACCCAGCTGCAGGACGCCGTGCCGATGACCCTGGGCCAGGAATTCCGTGCCTTCGCCACCACCATGACCGAAGACCTGCAGCGCCTGCGCTCGCTGGCGCCGGAGCTGCTGACCGAAATCAACTTGGGCGGTACCGCCATCGGCACCGGCATCAACGCCGACCCTGGCTACCAGGCCCTGGCCGTACAACGCCTGGCAATCATCAGCGGCCAGCCGCTGGTACCGGCTGCCGACCTGATCGAAGCCACCTCCGACATGGGTGCCTTCGTGCTGTTCTCCGGCATGCTCAAGCGTACCGCGGTCAAGCTGTCGAAGATCTGCAACGACCTGCGCCTGCTGTCCAGCGGCCCACGCACCGGCATCAACGAAATCAACCTGCCAGCGCGTCAACCAGGCAGCTCGATCATGCCAGGCAAGGTCAACCCGGTTATCCCGGAAGCCGTCAACCAAGTCGCCTTCGCCATCATGGGCAACGACCTGGCCCTGACCGTTGCTGCCGAAGGTGGCCAGCTGCAGCTGAACGTCATGGAGCCGCTGATCGCCTACAAGATCTTCGACTCGATCCGCCTGCTGCAACGCGCCATGGACATGCTGCGCGAGCACTGCATCGTCGGCATCACCGCCAACGAGCAGCGCTGCCGTGAGCTGGTCGAACACTCGATCGGCCTGGTCACCGCCCTGAACCCATACATCGGCTACGAAAACGCCACCCGTATCGCCCGCGTTGCCCTGGAAACCGGCCGCGGCGTGCTGGAACTGGTGCGTGAAGAGAAGCTGCTGGACGAAGCAATGCTCAACGACATCCTGCGTCCGGAAAACATGATCGCGCCACGCCTGGTTCCGCTGAAGGCGTAACCGGCTGCTGCACACTGTCTCACCAGGTTAAGGGACTAGACACCTCTCAACCTTTCCAAGCCCGGGCTTATGCACCGGGCTTTTTTTTGCCTGCTGGCTTGCGCAGGCGCGTGCCCTGCCTACACCGGTAGACGTGGGAGCGGCCTGGCGCCGCAAAGGGGCTGCACTGCGGCCTTTGAATATCGGCACACAACTTGCTCCATAATGTGTTCCAGGCCCACGGGATTACCCAGCATGCTGCACAGCCACCTGACCACCCTCAACGCGGTTTCGCTGATACTCAACGTCTTCCAGGCAGACGGTGCTGAGGCTTCGGCGCTGCTCGCCGGTAGCGGCATTGGCCCGGCAGACCTGGGGCACGCCGACGCGCGCATCACCACACAGCAGGAACTGCAAGTGTGTGCCAACGCCGTGGCCCGGCGCGAAGACATCGGCCTGGAGCTGGGCCAGCGCATGCATGTGTCGTGCTATGGCATGCTCGGTTACGCCCTGCTCTCCAGTGCCACTTTGGGTGACGCCCTGCGCCTGGCGCTGCAGTATCCGGCACTGCTGGGAACAGTCTTCTCGCTGCGCTTGCGCGACGATGGCCAACGCGTCTGGTTCAGCGCCAGCGAGTACCACGACAACCCGGCATTGAGCGCTTTCAATGCCGAGTTCTGCCTGGTTTCGCTGAAAGTCATCTGTGACGACCTGCTTGGCCGCCCGCTGCCGCTGTTGGGGGCACGCTTCGAGCACCCTCGGCCTGACTACCATGCACGCTATGCCGGTGCGTTCCAGTGCCCAGTGGTGTTTGCGGCGCAAGACAATGCCTTTGCCTTCGAGCGGCGCTGGCTGGATACGCCGCTGCCGTTGGCTGACCCGATCACCCACAAAGCCATGAGCGAACGCTGCCGGCGCCTGAACCTCGAATTCACGGGTCGCCAGGCCTGGCTGGGGCGGATTCGCCAGTTGCTCACGCAACAACTGGACGCCGCGCCAGGGCTGGACGGGCTGGCACGGCAGATGAACTGCTCGTCGCGCACGTTGCGCCGGCATTTGCAGGCGCTGGGTAGCAGTTACCAGCAGTTGCTGGACGAACTGCGGTTCGAGCGGGCCAAGCAGTTGCTGGCCGATGAGCAGATGCCAATCTACCGCATTGCCGAAACCCTGGGGTTCAGCGAAACGGCCAGTTTCCGGCATGCCTTTCAGCGTTGGAGTGGTGTAGCGCCCAGCCATTTCCGCGGTTGACCTGTGCTGGCTGCTTCGCGGGCTCGCCCGCGAAGCAGCCAGCACAGGAAAACCCGGCCATAGAGCTTGGCCACATCGATCCCCTTTTGGCCAGTTGCGTCGTTCTCCGCCACTGGCCCACCGCTGAAAATGGCCCCACGCCAGTCCCCACCGGAGAACAACAATGCTGACGATCTATTCCGATGATCACCGCCTGCACCATGGCCGCTGCGAGCTGATCGACGGCAAGCTGATGCCGTGTTTCGAAATGCCCTCGCGCGCTGACCATGTGCTCGACCAGGTCAAAAAACGCAACCTCGGTGACATCCAGGGCCCTACCGACTTCGGCCGCGCGCCCTTGCTGCGCATCCACAGCGCCGACTACCTGGACTTTTTCGAAGGCGCCTGGGCGCGCTGGGCGGCG
The DNA here is from genome assembly GCF_003935475.1 of Pseudomonas sp. p99-361. NCBI lineage: Bacteria > Pseudomonadati > Pseudomonadota > Gammaproteobacteria > Pseudomonadales > Pseudomonadaceae > Pseudomonas > Pseudomonas sp. p99-361. Next base: position 45,049 of record NZ_RHQO01000015.1, read on the forward strand.
CTGGGCCAGGAAGGCGACCTGCTGCCGTTCACCTGGCCTGCACGCACCTTGCGTCAGGTAAAACCTACCGGCCTGCACGGCGAGTTGGGCTATTACAGCTTCGATGCCGGTGCGCCGATCACCGCCGGCACCTGGCAGGCGGCCTACAGTGCCGCCCAGGTCGCCCTCACCGCCCAGGCAGCGATCCAGCAAGGCGCGCATAGCGCCTTTGCCCTGTGCCGCCCACCAGGGCACCACGCCGCCGGCGAAGTGATGGGTGGCTACTGCTACCTGAACAACGCCGCCATCGCCGCCCAGGCATTCCTCGACCAGGGTCGGCGCAAGGTTGCCATCCTCGATGTCGACTACCACCACGGCAATGGCACCCAGGACATCTTCTACCGCCGCAACGATGTGTTCTTCGCTTCGATCCACGGCGACCCGCAGGACGAATTCCCGTTCTTTCTCGGCTATGCCGACGAAACCGGCGAAGGCGCCGGCGAGGGCTGCAATATCAACTATCCGCTGCCCGCCGGCAGCGACTGGTCTGCCTGGAGCGCTGCCCTGGAAGAGGCTTGCCAGCGCATCGCCAGCTATGACGCCGACGTACTGGTGGTCTCCCTGGGTGTGGACACCTTCAAAGATGACCCGATCTCGCAATTCAAGCTGGACAGCCCCGACTACCTGGAAATGGGCAAGCGTATCGGCCAGCTTGGCAAGCCGACCCTGTTCGTGATGGAAGGCGGCTACGCTGTGGAAGAAATTGGTATCAACGCAGTCAATGTGCTGGAAGGTTTCCAGCGCGCTCAGCCAGGAGCCCGGTAATGGTCCGACTCAAGCGTCTGCTCGCCCCGTTCATCGCTGCCACCCTGTTCACCGGTGCCCTGCAGGCGCACGCCGAGCAGCGCACCCTGCGTGTGTATAACTGGTTCGACTACATCACCCCGCAGACCTTGACCGATTTCCAGAAGGACAGCGGCGTCAAGCTGATCTACGACATCTTCGACACCAACGAAGCGCTGGAGGCCAAGTTGCTCACCGGCAACTCCGGCTATGACGTGGTGGTGCCATCCAACGTATTCCTCGCCAAGCAGATCGAGGCCGGGGTGTTCCAGCCGCTGGATCGCAGCAAGCTGCCGAACTGGCAACACCTGGACCCTGCGCTGATGAAGCTGATCGAGGCCAACGACCCAGGCAACAAGTTTGCCGTGCCCTATATGTATGGCACCGTGCTGATCGGCTTCAACCCGGCCAAGGTCAAGGCCGCGCTCGGCGATAACGCGCCGGTGGACAGCTGGGACCTGATCTTCAAGGAAGAGAACATCGCCAAGCTCAAGCAGTGCGGGGTAGCGCTGCTCGACTCGCCGTCGGAGATCCTGCCGCTGGCCCTGCAGTACCTCGGCCTGCCACCGAACAGCGACAACCCGGCCGACTACAAGAAGGCCGAAGCGCTGATGCTGAAGATTCGCCCGTACATCACCTACTTCCACTCCTCGAAGTACATGGCTGACATGGCCAATGGGGATATCTGCGTGGCGGTGGGTTACAGCGGCAGCTTCTCGCAGGCTGCCAACCGCGCCCGCGAAGCGAAAAATGGTGTGACGGTCGACATGCGCCTGCCGAAGGAAGGCGCGCCGATCTGGTTCGACATGCTGGCGATTCCGAAGAATGCCGCCAACCCGGCAGACGCCCATGCATTCATCAACTACCTGCTGCGGCCGGAGGTGATTGCGCCGATCAGCGATTTTGTCGGCTACCCGAACCCCAACAAGGATGCCACCGACAAGGTGAGCCCTGCGATTCGCAACAACCCCAACCTGTACCCGACGGCGGAGGCGATGGCCAAGCTTTACACGCTCAAGCCGTTGCAGCGCGAGGCCGAGCGGGCGCGAACCCGGGCCTGGACGCGGATCAAGTCGGGGACCTGACGCAGTTGGGGCTGCCTTGCAGCCCTTCGCGGGTGAACCCGCTCCTACAGGATATGCGCCGCACCTGAGACCACCCGGCCATACCTGTGGGGGCGGGTTTACCCGCGAAGAGGCAGGCAGCCTCAACCCTTGCGCCACGCCTTGCGCAATTTCATCAATGCCGCGGCAATCTCGCCCTCCGGGACCGCGGCAAACCCCAGCACCAGACCTGCACGCTTATCCACAGGCACTTCGCTGTCGGCCAGCCAGAAATTGCTCAATGCTGTCACTTCAACGCCGACCGCCTCTGCCTTGGCCACCAGCGCCTGTTCACGCGCAAAGTTATCCACAGACACCTTCACGTGCAGCCCAGCGGCCACTGCGGGCATGCTACCCAGCCCGGCAATATCCACAGGCCAGCCGGCCTTGAGCACATTGCGCCGGTTCAACGCCGCTTTGCGCATGCGGCGAATATGCCGCTGGAAATGCCCACGGGCCATGAACTCGGCCATCACGCACTGGGTGCTGACCTCCGAATGCCGTACTGCCAACGCCTTACCCTGGCTGAAGGCCTGTGCCAACTGCGCCGGCAACACCAGGTAACCCAAGCGCAGCGCCGGGAAGGCGATCTTGCCGAAGGTGCCCACGTACAACACCCGGCCGGCCCGATCGAGTGCAGCCAGCGGGGCCAGGGGCGCGCCGCTGTAACGGTACTCGCCATCGTAGTCGTCCTCGATGATCCAGCCATCGCTGCGTTCTGCCCAGCCCAGCAACGCCAGGCGCCGGGCCAGGCTCATGGTTACCCCGGTCGGGTACTGATGGGCGGGCGTGACATAGGCCAACCGGCAACGCGGCAACTGGCCCAACCGTGCGCAATCCATACCCTCTTCATCCACCGGCACGCCGGCGACCTGAGCACCCGCCACTGAAAAGGCGTGCGCCGCCGCCCGGTAGCCCGGGTTTTCCACAGCCACCCGGTCGCCGGGCTGCAACAGCAACTGTGCACAAAGGCTTATGGCCTGCTGCGCGCCACTGGTGATCACTATTTGCTCAGCGGTACAGGTCAGCCCCCGCGAGCGCCGCAAGTAGGCGGCGATCAACTCGCGCAGTGCCGGTTCACCCGCCGGGTCGCCATAACCCAGCTGTGCAGGCGCAGGGTTACGCCAGAAACCCGCTTGCAGCTTGGCCCAAACGTCGAAGGGGAACAGATCGAAGGCAGGTATCCCCAAACGAAAAGCCCGCGGCGCGCCCTGTTTGGGGGGCGGCAGATGGTGATTTTTCAGGCGCTGCAAAGGCTCGCTCCAGCTGCGCTGGCTGGATAAATCCTCAGTATTTTCCTGGCCAAATGTGGATAAACCTGTTGATAACCCCCGGTATAACCCTGTGGACAGTTGTGTGGATAGTTTCGGCAGCCGGGTTACGTAGGTGCCGTCACCGACTCGGCTTTCGATATAGCCCTCCGCGTACAACTGGTCATACGCGCGCACCACGCTGTTGCGCGACAGCCCCAGCACGGCTGCCAGGTCGCGGGTGGCAGGCAGCCGTGTGCCGCTGCACAGCCGCCCGTCCAGCACCCGCTCGCGTAGCGCCTGGTAAAGCTGCTGGCTCAACCCGCGGCGGCGATCGAGCGAAATCCCGGCCGGGTCGAAAGGCAGGATGAGGGGCTTTTCGTGCATGGCATTGGACCTATGAAAACAGGCAGTAATGGCTCTTACCCAGAACCATTAGCCTGCCTAGGATGGGACCATTCGACAAGGACTCAGGCCATGTACAACAGTAAGCCTCACCAGGAACACGACCTCGCCCGGCTGCAGCGGCACATGCTCGACACGCGTCTGGCCGTGCTGGTCAGCCATGGCGAGCAGGGCCTGCTGGCCACCCACTTGCCGGTGCTGCTCGACCCCGCAGAAGGCGAGTTCGGCACCGTGTACGCCCACTTGGCCAGGGCCAACCGGCAGTGGCAGGACCTGGCGCGGGGGGCCGAAGCGCTGCTGGTGTTTCCCGGGGCCGATGCCTATGTGAGCCCCGGCTACTACCCGAGCAAGGCCGAGAACCCCAAGGTGGTGCCAACCTGGAATTACCTGGCCGTGCACGGCTATGGGGTAGCCGACGTGATCCACGACGCCGAGCCATTGCTGGCGATTGTCAGCCGGCTCACCGACCGCCATGAGCACGGCCGCAGTGAGCCGTGGCAGGTGAGCGATGCGCCCGCCGACTACATCGACGGCATGCTCCGCGCCATTGTTGGCATTCGCCTGCCGATCCAGCGGTTGCAAGGCGCGCGCAAGCTGAGCCAGAACCGCGCTGAGCAGGACATTGCCGGCGTGCGCGAAAGCCTGAGCGCCAGCCCCGATCACCTGGACAACCAACTTGCCGCGCACATGCGCCTTCTGTGAAGGAGTAGCCCAATGCCCAGCGTTACCCTGTGCCCTGTCACCGCTCAAGATCACGCCGCCTGGCATGCCTTGTGGCAGGCCTACCTGCACTTCTACGAAACCGAACTGGCCGATGACGTCAGCCTCAGTACCTGGCAGCGCCTGCTCGACCCCAACGAGCCAACCCATTCGGCCCTGGCCTGGGTAGATGGCATGGCCGTGGGCATGGTCAACTTCATCTACCACCGCTCCAACTGGAGCATCGAAAATGCCTGCTACCTGCAGGACCTTTACGTGCACAGCGCACAGCGGGGCCTGGGCATCGGCCGCCAGCTGATCGAACATGTCTATGCTGCAGCCAAGGCCGACAACTGCAACAAGGTGCACTGGCTGACCCACGAAACCAACGCCACCGCCATCAGCCTGTACGAGCAGGTTGCCGAGCGCCCGGGCTTCATCCAATTCCGCAAAGGGTTGTAGGCCACATGACTGACGCACTGCACTGGAAACCCGCCGCATCACCCAAGGCCGAGCCCATCGACGGGCGCTTCATCCGCCTGGAAAAACTCGACCCGGTGCGCCACGGCGACGACCTTTGGGCTGCCCTGCAAGGTCCGGGCGCCGACCCGGTACTGTGGGATTACCTGCCCTACGGCCCGTTTACCGAACGCGCTGCCTTCGACCGCTGGCTACAAGGTAACGCCGCCGGCCACGACCCGCTGTATTTCACCGTGATCGACCGCGCCAGCGGCAAGGCTCAGGGCATCCTCAGCCTGATGTCGATCGTGCCTGATCATGGCCGCATCGAGATCGGCCACATCGCCTTCGGCGCGCCCATGCAGCGCACACCCAGGAGTACCGAGGCCGTCTACCTGTTGGCCAAGCTGAGCTTCGAACTCGGGAACCGCCGCCTGGAATGGAAGTGCAATAACGCCAATGCCCGCTCCAAGCGTGCAGCGCAGCGGTTCGGGTTCGTCTTCGAAGGGGTGTTCCGCAAGCACCTGGTGGTGAAGGACCACAACCGTGATACGGCGTGGTACTCGATTACCGATGATGAGTGGCCGCAGGTGGCGGCTGGCTTCGAGCGGTGGTTGAGTGCCGAGAACCAACGCCCGCAAGGGCAGGCACGAACGCTTGAGGCCTGCCGCAGGAGCTGACCTGCACAACCGGTCACGGGCTCACGGGCCTGTGATCGGTGCAGTGGCTTACCTGATCAGACTCGCGCGCCTGACGACCCCCATCTGCAAGCCAAATGGCTTGAACACGGCGTTCAACGAGTTCAGCGTGGGGTTACCACCGCCCTGCTCGATCTGGATCAGCGTACGCACGGAAATCTTGCACATGCGTGCAAACTGAGTCTGCTGCATCTTCGCCACCTCCACACGCAGCCGCCGCACGGCAGCACCCAGCTCAAGGCTGCCGTTGGCGATTCCTTCGCGTACTCCGTCGATCAGCAGCCCACGGGCATCGATGGAAACCGTCATGCCAACCCCCATTCAACCATCCGGCGCTCAAGCCTGCCCAGCGCAATTGCCGGGTGATTCATCACCGCATCAGGCAGCCCCAGGGCGGACAAGATATCCGGCAATGCCAACAGGTGCCGGGCATCCCGCCGCAGACGCTCAAAAGCTTCGCCCGGGTCGACAAATTCGGCCAGTGCAGTGCAGGCAGCCTGCCAGTCGATATCGCCAGCCCGCTCTATCGAGGCTGGCCACTTCGTCGTTCGCGTTATCCCTTCCTGATCCATCACCATCGGTGCAAGATCGTAGATCGGTGCGAGGCGCACGGTGTCACGGGTACGGATGATCGCAGTGTTACGTCCGTGGTTATCGGCATTACCCAGGATCTTGTTGATCAGGTCGCGCCGCAGATAATCGGCAACCAGGTCAGGCAGCTGTCTCCCCTGCCCGGCCAGTTTCCACACCACGGCAAGCGCCTCAATCGCCTCCAGGTGCCCCATTCGGCTGCCAGGCTCGGTCACGCCACACAGGGAGTACATCGACTCCACGGCAAAGCGTTGCACACCCTGCGCGCAAACCTGCCGGTCGAAGCGTTCCAGCCACAGGCTGGGCTTGGAGCCTTCTTCCAGCGCCATGTATTCAGTGGCCACCGTTTCGATGCCAAGCTGCTGCAACGCCTTGTAGTAGAGATACTCGGCCCGCAGTATCTGCTGATCATCAGCTAGTGCCTGGTTCCTGGCGAACTTGATGAACCAGTGACGCCGGGCACGTTCATCCGCCAGCACCGCGTCCGGATACAACAGGCCGTTTTCTGCCTCGGTCATCAACAGCTTTGGCGCCTCCCCACCGGCGCCTGTCGCGCCACCAATGGCCGCACCTCGCTCATAGGCGTATTCGAGAAACCGTTGATCGCGGGTGATCACATCCTGACGGGCAAACCCGATGGGGTCGGCATAATCCAGTAGCTCAGCCGACTCCTTGATGCGCAGGTTGCCGATTGGCGCCGGAGTGGACCGCCCCAGGAGAAACAGGTCATCCCCCATGCCTTCTGGTTTCTCACGGCCGATATGCCGGAGCAGGAAGCGCTTGGCGGCACCGGCGGGTGCGATGTCGTAAAGGAACGCGGGAGCATGCTGCAGACGATGAGAACCAAAATCCACCGGCAGCCTCGCGCTTGCCGCCTGGCAGAACAGGCTGTCGTATGCCTCCAGATGGGTTTTGACGTACTCGGAGGTATAGCCAAACTCGCAGGGGCTGGAGAGGCCCTTTTCAGGCTCGACAAAGGCGATGGCAACAGCATCATGCCACTGCGCCTGATCATGGAGTTGAAGCGTGAGTCTGTACATGGTTCACCTGCAATTTACCGCATGCGGACAACCGACTCGGTTGATGAATCTGCATCATAGTGCAGATTCCCTGATGTCCCAATTTAAATTCTGCAATTTAATGCAGATACGATCCAAGATTCACGCTATTCCTGCATTAAAATGCATATTAAACCTCAAAAAAAGGGGAGCATCCGCTCCCCAGAGGTAAACCGCTTGTAGATGAGGGCCTGAATCAGCCCTCGATCTCGATCAGGATCTCGCCCGGTGTAACGCGATCGCCCTTGGCCACGTGGATGGCCACGACCTTGCCGGCGATGGCCGCCTGCACTTCGGTCTCCATCTTCATGGCTTCGGTGATCAGCACCGCCTGGCCTGCCTTGACCATGTCACCTTCCTTGACCAGCACATCGACGATGTTGCCGGGCATGGTGGTGCTGACGTGGCCTGGGGCACTGGCCTGCTTGCGCTTGCTGCTGCCGCCGCCGACAAACTCGTTGAGCGGCTCGAACACCACCTCTTCCGGCATGCCATCGATCGACAGGTAGAAGTGGCGTTTGCCTTCGGCCTTCACACCCACACCGGTGATGTCGACGCGGTAGGTTTCACCGTGCACATCGATGACGAACTCGGTCGGTACGCCTTCACCGCTTGGGGCGGCAGCCACACCGGCTTCCGGAATCGGCAGCAGGGCTTCCGGGGTCAGGGTGCCGGCTTCGCGCTCTTCGAGGAATTTGCGCCCGATATCCGGGAACATGGCGAAGGTCAGCACGTCTTCTTCGCACCGGGCCAAGGCACCGATATCGCCACGCAGCTTGGTCATCTCCGGCTTGAGCAGATCGGCCGGGCGCACGTCGATCACCTCTTCGCTGCCGATGGCCTGGCGGCGCAACTGCTCGTTGACCACGCCCGGGGCCTTGCCGTAACCGCCCTGCAGGTAGAGCTTCACCTCGTTGGTGATGGTCTTGTAACGCTCGCCGGCCAGCACGTTGAAGAACGCCTGGGTACCGACAATCTGCGAGGTCGGGGTGACCAGCGGCGGGAAGCCAAGGTCTTCGCGGACCCGGGGAATCTCGGCCAGCACTTCGTTCATGCGGTTGAGGGCGCCCTGCTCCTTGAGCTGGTTGGCCAGGTTGGAAATCATCCCGCCGGGAACCTGGTTGACCTGCACGCGAGTATCCACCGCGGTGAATTCGCTTTCGAACTGGTGGTATTTCTTGCGCACCGCGTAGAAGTACAGGCCGATTTCCTGCAACAGCTCCAAGTCCAGACCGGTGTCGAACTCACTGCCCTTGAGCGCAGCGACCATCGATTCGGTACCTGGGTGGCTGGTGCCCCAGGCGAAGCTGGAAATGGCGGTGTCGATGTGATCGGCGCCGTTTTCCACTGCCTTGAGCTGGCACATTGCAGCCAGGCCAGCCGTGTCGTGGGAGTGGATGAACACCGGCAGCGACTGTTCGGCCTTCAGGGCCTTGACCAGTTCACCGGTGGCGAACGGCGTCAGCAAGCCGGCCATGTCCTTGATCGCGATCGAGTCGCAACCCATGGCCTCCATCTGCTTGGCCTGGTTCACGAAGGCTTCGATGGTGTGCACCGGGCTGACGGTGTAGGCAATGGTGCCCTGGGCGTGCTTGCCAGCGGCCTTGACCGCTTCGATGGCCACGCGCAGGTTACGCACATCGTTCATGGCGTCGAAAATGCGGAATACATCGATGCCGTTGACTGCCGCCTTGGCCACGAAGGCCCTGACCACGTCGTCGCTGTAGTGGCGGTAGCCCAGCAGGTTCTGGCCGCGCAGGAGCATTTGCAGGCGGGTGTTGGGCAGCGCAGCGCGCAGCTTGCGCAGGCGCTCCCACGGGTCTTCCTTGAGGAAGCGCACGCAGGCGTCGAACGTGGCACCGCCCCACACTTCCAGCGACCAGTAGCCGACCTTGTCGAGCTTTTCGCAGATCGGCAGCATGTCTTCGGTACGCATGCGGGTGGCCAGCAAGGACTGGTGGGCGTCGCGCAGGATCGTGTCGGTTACGTGAATTTTCTTGGACATTGTTATCTCCTCGTAGCGGCAAGCTTGAAGCTACAAGCTGCAAGAAAAAGCTGATCTGCTTCTACTTGCAGCTTGCCGCTTACAGCTTGCTGCTGCATTCATAGGCCTGCGTGGGCGGCGATGGCAGCGGCGATGGCCAGGGCCAGCTCTTCGGGTTTGCGCTTGATCGAGTAGTTGGTCAGTTCAGGGTGGCTTTCGACGAAGCTGGTGTTGAACTGGCCGCTACGGAATTCCGGGTTACGCAAAATTTCCTGGTAGTACGCAGCGGTGGTCTTCACCCCTTGTACACGCATGTCATCCAGGGCCCGCAGGCCGCGGTCCATGGCTTCTTCCCAGGTCAGCGCCCAGACCACCAGTTTCAGGCACATGGAGTCGTAGAACGGTGGAATGGTGTAGCCGGTATAAATCGCCGTGTCGGTGCGCACGCCCGGGCCGCCAGGGGCGTAGTACCGGGTGATCTTGCCGAAGCTGGGCAGGAAGTTGTTTTTCGGGTCTTCGGCGTTGATACGGAACTGCAACGCGTAGCCGCGGTGGTGGATGTCTTCCTGCTTCACCGACAACGGCAAGCCTGAAGCAATGCGGATCTGTTCACGGACGATGTCGATGCCGGTGATTTCCTCGGTGATGGTGTGCTCCACCTGCACCCGGGTGTTCATTTCCATGAAGTACACCTCGCCATCGGCGAGCAGGAACTCCACGGTGCCGGCGTTTTCGTAGTCCACTGCCTTGGCTGCACGCACCGCCAGGTCGCCGATATAGGCGCGCTGCTCAGGGGTGAGCTGTGGGCTTGGGGCGATTTCGATGAGCTTCTGGTTGCGGCGCTGGATCGAGCAGTCGCGCTCGAACAGGTGCACCACATTGCCGAAGCTGTCACCGAGAATCTGCGCCTCGATGTGCTTGGGGTTGACGATGCACTTTTCCAGGAAGACTTCGGCCGAGCCAAATGCCTTGGTTGCTTCGGAAATGACCCGCGGGAAGTTCTGCTCCAGTTCTTCACGGCTGTTGCAACGGCGGATACCACGGCCACCGCCACCCGAAGTGGCTTTGAGCATGACCGGGTAACCGATGCGGTCACCTTCGCTCAGGGCTTCGTGGATATCGGCAACGTTACCTTCGGTGCCCGGGGTTACCGGCACACCGGCGGCGATCATGGTACGGCGTGCTTCGGTCTTGTCGCCCATGCGGCGAATCACGTCGGCGGCCGGGCCAATGAACTTGATCCCGCGTTCGGCGCAAATCTCTGCCAGCTCGGCATTTTCCGACAGGAAGCCATAGCCCGGGTGCAGGGCATCGCAACCGGTTTCCACCGCCAGGTTCACCAGTTTGCGCGGGTTCAGGTACCCGGCCAGCGGCTCGGCACCAATGCTGTGCGCCTCGTCGGCACGCTTGACGTGCAGGGCGTGGCGGTCGGCGTCGGAATAGATCGCAACCGAGCGAATGCCCATCTCGGCGCATGCACGCACGATCCGAACTGCGATTTCACCTCGGTTGGCGATCAGGATTTTTTTTATCACTGGAGTCTTCCCAAAGCCGTAGGAACAGTCGAGCCGGTTCTACCGGTCGGCGCGTGACCAGACGTTGCTGGCCAGTCGCGTATTCACCCTAGCGCCATGGGTTGATAAACAAAAATCAATATTTGTTAGGGGCTGTATTAGCAAAAGCTTATAGTTGGGTAACAAGGTATTGCCGATGAGCCGAAAACTATGCGTAAGTCCTTGATGCGTATGACTTTACGACAATTGCAGATCTTCAACGAAGTGTGTGATTTGCGTTCGTACAGCCGCGCTGCGGAAGAAATGGCGCTCACACAACCCGCTGTTAGTCTACAGATCCGGCAGCTCGAAGAGCTGATAGGCCAGCCACTGTTCGAGTACGTTGGCAAGAAGCTGTACCTGACCGAAGCAGCCGAGGCCCTGCAGCGTGCCAGCCGGGATATCTTCGGCCGGCTGGAGAGCCTGGACATGCAGCTGTCGGACATGCAGGGCTCATTGCAAGGTCAGTTGAAGCTGGCGGTCGAGTCCAGTGCCAAGTACTTCGTTCCGCACTTGTTCGCGGCCTTCAAGCAACGTCACCCGGAGGTCAACCTGACCTTGACGGTGGTCAACCGTGCCCAGGCCATTCGGCGGCTTTCCGACAACCGCGATGACCTGATCATCATGTCCATGGTGCCCCAGGACATGGGCCTGGAGTTTCTGCCCTTCCTCAACAACCCGATCGTGGCCGTGGCGCCGCCACAGCATCCGCTGTGCAAGCTGGAGCAGCTGCGCCTGCAGGATCTGGAACCGCATACCCTGCTGGTCCGCGAGCAAGGCTCAGGGACGCGCAAGGCGTGCGAGGAATATTTCAAGGACAAGCGTGTGCATTTCACCCAGACCCTGGAAGTGGCGTCGGCCGATGCCCAACGCGAATGCGTGATCGCAGGTCTCGGGGTGGCGTTGCTGACCCGCCACGCGGTGAACCTGGAACTGGCCACCGGCGTGCTGACCGAACTGCCGGTGGAAGAGCTGCCCCTGTACCGCAGTTGGTGCGTGGTGCAGGCCAAAGCCAAGCGCCAGTCGCCGGTGGCCTTGGCCTTTCTGGCGTTCATCCGCGGCGAACGTGCGCTGATCAGCGGGCTTGTTGAACGTTTTTCGGGGAGGCTGCCGCAGACGCCTGCCACACCGTGAGCGCTTGCAGGTCTGGGTAGTCCGCCAGCTCGCGGAGCAATTGACGCTGGTCGCAATAGCTTTCGATCGCCCGCCGGTATTCCATGCGGCGCTGGTCCTTTTCCTGCTGCTTGCGAGCCTTGGCGCTGGGTTGATACGTACCGTCGAAGTCACGAGCCATTGCCTGTCTCCCAGATAGGATGCGGGAGCTTCAGACTGGCCTGGCAGGTTTACGGTTTAGCGGTGAAATGGTGACAAAACAGTGAAATCTGCTTTGCCGGTGCCGGCCCCTTCGCGGGCTTGCCCGCTCCCACAGGCATTGTGCAAATTGCACAGTACCTGTGGGACCGGGCAAGCCCGCGAAGGGGCCGGCACAGACTGAATTCAGTCGTCTGTAGCCTTGATCGACTTGGGCGACAAACGCAGGCTGCGCAAACTGCGTTTCACGCTTTTCAGGTGGTTGACCAGGCTCGGCCCACGCGCCATGGCCACACCCATGGCCAGTACGTCGATCACCACCAGGTGGGCAATGCGCGAGGTCAACGGGGTATAGATTTCGGTGTCTTCATGCACGTCGATCGCCAGGTTGACCGTCGACAACTCGGCCAGCGGTGTCTGGCTGGGGCACAGGGTAATCAGGTTGGCCCCGCTCTCGCGTACCAGGTTGGCGGTGATCAACAGGTCCTTGGAGCGGCCGGACTGGGAGATACACACGGCCACATCGCCCGGCTTCAAGGTCACCGCCGACATGGCCTGCATGTGCGGGTCGGAATACGCCGCCGCGCTCAGCAGCAGGCGAAAGAACTTGTGCTGAGCATCTGCCGCTACAGCCCCCGAGGCACCAAAGCCGTAGAACTCCACACGCTGAGCCTGCGCCATGGCGCTCACCGCCTGCTGCAGCGCCAGCGGGTCGAGGTGCTCGCGCACCTCCATCAAGGTGTGCAGGGTGGTGTCGAAGATTTTCAGGCTGTAGTCGGCGACCGAGTCGTCTTCGTGGATGGCGAACTGGCCGAAGCTGGCCCCGGCGGCCAGGCTCTGCGCCAGCTTCAGCTTGAGGTCCTGAAAGCCCGTGCAACCGATGGCCCTGCAGAAACGCACGATGGTGGGTTCGCTGATACCTACGCTGTGCGCCAGGTCGGCCATGGAGCTGTGCATGACGGCAGCCGGGTCGAGCAGCACGTGGTCGGCCACTTTCAGTTCCGATTTGCGCAGCAGGTGGCGCGATTGGGCGATATGTTGCAACAGATTCACGGGCTGGACTCGGTTATGATCGGCTGGCCGGGTTGTAGCTTTCTTGTAGTTATACTACATGGACGCCAACCCGCCCAGTTAAACGAACGTGGAGAGTGGCGGTTTGACTATTCCTTGCGACATTCTGGTATTCGGCGGCACCGGCGATCTGGCCCTGCACAAACTGCTTCCGGCGCTCTACCACCTGTTCCGCGAGGCCCGCCTCAACCCTGCAGTACGCGTCATCGCACTGGCCCGCCGCAACCTGCCACGCAATGACTACCTGAAGCTCGCCGAGCGCCACTGCCGGGCACAGGTTGCCCGTACCGACTTTGACGAAGAAGTGTGGCAGCGTTTTTCCGCACGCCTCGACTACTTCCCCATGGACGCGTCACAGAGCGCCGATTTCGGCCGCCTGGCGCGCTACCTGGGTGAACCCGGCGGGCTCACGCGCATCTTCTACCTGGCCACCGCACCCAAGCTGTTCGTCCCCATTGCCAACCACCTGCACACCGCCGGCCTGGCCGACGGCGAAGCACGCATCGTGCTGGAGAAGCCGATCGGCCACTCGCTGGAGTCGGCCACCGCCATCAACGAAGCGATTGGCGCGGTGTTCGAAGAATTCCAGGTATTTCGTATCGACCACTACCTGGGCAAGGAAACCGTGCAAAACCTGATGGCGCTGCGCTTTGCCAACGCCCTACTGGAGCCGGTGTGGCGCAACAACCAGGTCGATCACGTGCAGATCAGCGTGTGCGAAACCCTGGGTGTAGAGAACCGGGGCGGCTATTACGACAAGGCTGGCGCGATCCGCGACATGCTGCAAAACCATTTGCTGCAGTTGCTGTGCCTGGTGGCCATGGAGCCACCCGCGCAGTTCGAGGCCGAAGCGGTACGCGATGAAAAAGTGAAGATACTGCGCGCGCTCAAGCCGATCACTGGCCAGGACGTGCAGGACAAGACGGTCCGTGGCCAATACGGCCCGGGGCGCATCGGCGGCCAGGAAGTGCCGGCCTATTACTTCGAAAAAGACGTCGACAATGACAGCGACACTGAAACGTTCATCGCCATCGAGGCACACATCGACAACTGGCGCTGGGCTGGCGTGCCGTTTTACCTGCGCACGGGCAAGCGCATGGCACGGCGCTCGTCGCAAATCGTCATTCAGTTCAAACCGGTGCCCCATGAGCTGTTCAACGGTGGCCAGGTGAACCAGCTGCTGATCCAGTTGCAACCAGAGGAACGCATCAGCCTGCGCATGATGACCAAAAGCCCTGGCAAGGGCATGCGCCTTGAGCCGGTCGACCTCGACCTGAACCTGGCCCAGGTTTTCAGCCAGACGCGCCGCTGGGAGGCTTACGAACGCCTGTTACTGGATGTGCTGGAGGGCGACTCCACGCTGTTCATGCGCCGTGATGAAGTAGAAGCCGCCTGGGCCTGGATCGACCCCGTGATCAAGGGCTGTGAAGAACACTTCCAGGCCCCACGCCCGTATGCGGCTGGCAGCAACGGGCCAGAGCAGGCTACCAGCCTGCTGGCACGCCATGGCAGGGTCTGGCATAGCTGAAAAGTTTCATGCTGTGGCTGGGCTGGGGCTTGTTGCACGCTCTGGTCGGAAGGCGCATTTCGCCCTTCGTACTAATGGAGCTGCAGACATGATCAACAGCAAGAACTGGAAAGCTCAACATGACAGGATGCCCCCAGGGGCGCGGGTGCGGGTTGCAGGTACCGTGACCGTCGCCAACCCTGGCGTCAACCCCGTGCTGGTCAAGCGCGACGGGCAACCGGGTACCCTGGCCCTGGACCTGGAATTGAAATGGGAAAGCGGCAGCTTCATCCAGGTGTTGTGTGACAAGGAGGTGCATTTCGAGATGCCAACCGGCACTGAAGCCATCGCCAGCGTAGAAATATTCCACGAAGGCACGCTGCTTGCCGAGATCGACGAAATCCTGATCACCGCTTGATTTCGCTGACAACCGCCACGTCAGCTTGCACGCTCGGCGCGTCGGCCTTGCGCATGCACCGTTCGGCGCTTGGGCAGGTGAGTATTTATACAGTACCATTTACCCCTTCCCTGCCGCGCCCTAGAATGGCCGGATGCACACAGACGACCTCTCCCTCCTGCTGAACTCCCTCAACGATGCCCAACGCCAGGCCGTAGCGGCCGCGCTCGGGCGTCAACTGGTGCTTGCCGGCGCCGGTTCCGGTAAAACCCGCGTGCTGGTGCACCGTATCGCCTGGCTGATCCAGGTAGAGCAGGCCTCGCCGCACTCGATCCTATCGGTGACGTTCACCAACAAGGCCGCCGCGGAAATGCGCCAGCGGATCGAGCAATTGCTGGGCATCAACCCAGCTGGCATGTGGGTCGGCACCTTCCACGGCCTGGCCCATCGCCTGCTGCGGGCACACTGGCAGGAAGCGCGGCTGGTGCAGAACTTCCAGATCCTCGACAGCGACGACCAACAGCGCCTCATCAAGCGGGTAATGCGCGAGCTGGGCCTGGATGAACAGAAGTGGCCGGCCCGCCAGGCCCAGTGGTTCATCAACGGCCAGAAGGACGAGGGGCTGCGCCCGCAACATATCCAGGCCGGTGGCGATCTGTTCCTGGCCACCATGCGCGAGGTGTATACCGCCTACGAGCAGGCCTGCGAACGCGCCGGGGTCATCGATTTTTCCGAGCTGCTGTTGCGCGCACTGGACCTGTGGCGGGACCACCCGGGCCTGCTGGAGCATTACCAGCGGCGCTTCCAGCACGTGCTGGTCGACGAGTTCCAGGACACCAACGCCGTGCAGTACGCCTGGCTGCGCCTGTTGGCGCGCGGTGGCGCCAGCCTGATGGCGGTGGGCGATGACGACCAGTCGATCTACGGCTGGCGCGGCGCCAAGATCGAGAACATCCACCAGTACACCGCCGACTTCCCCGACGCCGAAATGATCCGCCTGGAGCAGAACTACCGCTCCACCGGCGGCATCCTCAAGGCTGCCAACGCGCTGATTGCCAACAACAGCGGGCGCTTGGGCAAAGAGCTGTGGACCGACCTGGGTGAAGGCGAACCCCTGACCCTGTATGCGGCCTACAACGAGCACGACGAAGCGCGCTACGTGGTGGAAACCATCGAAGGCCTGATCAAGCAGGGTAACGCGCGCAACGACATTGCCATCCTGTACCGTTCCAACGCCCAGTCGCGGGTGCTGGAAGAAGCCTTGCTGCGCGAACGCGTGCCGTACCGCATCTATGGCGGCCAACGCTTCTTCGAGCGCGCCGAAATCAAGAACGCCATGGCCTACCTGCGCTTGATCGAAGGCCGTGGCAACGATGCCGCACTGGAGCGGGTAATCAACGTACCCCCACGCGGCATTGGCGAAAAAACCGTCGAAGCCATCCGCGAGCACGCCCGCCACAGCCAGCTTTCCATGTGGGGGGCCATGTGCCAGCTGATCGCCGCCAAGGCGTTGAAAGGCCGCGCCGCCAGTGCATTGGGGGCCTTCATCGAACTGATCGAAGGGCTGGCTGCCAAGGTTGCGGACATGCCGCTGCATACCATGACCCAGACCACCATCGAGCAGTCCGGGCTGATTACCTATCACCAGGAAGAAAAGGGTGAAAAGGGCCAGGCACGGGTAGAAAACCTTGAGGAACTGGTCAGCGCAGCGCGCAACTTCGAATCCACCGAAGAAGATGCCGACCTCTCTCCGCTCTCGGCTTTCCTCGGCCATGCTTCGCTGGAAGCCGGCGACAGCCAGGCGGACGAACATGAGGACAGCATCCAGCTGATGACCTTGCACAGCGCCAAGGGCCTGGAGTTCCCC
Organism: Pseudomonas sp. p99-361; assembly: GCF_003935475.1. Lineage (NCBI taxonomy): Bacteria > Pseudomonadati > Pseudomonadota > Gammaproteobacteria > Pseudomonadales > Pseudomonadaceae > Pseudomonas > Pseudomonas sp. p99-361. The sequence continues at coordinate 61,824 of NZ_RHQO01000015.1, forward strand.
TACGTATTCCTGGTCGGCATGGAAGAAGGGCTGTTCCCGCACAAGATGAGCCTCGAGGAACCTGGCCGCCTGGAAGAGGAACGCCGCCTGGCCTATGTCGGCATCACCCGTGCGATGCGCCAACTGGTCATGACATATGCCGAGACACGCCGCCTGTATGGCAGCGAAACCTACAACAAGGTGTCGCGCTTCGTTCGCGAAATTCCACCGGGGCTGGTTCAGGAAGTACGCCTTTCCAACAGCGTCAGCCGCCCGTTCGGCGCCCCCAAGACAGCCACCAACAGCCACCTGTTCGACAATGCCAACATCCCGCAAACCGCCTTCAACCTCGGCCAGCGGGTGCAGCACGCGGTGTTTGGCGAAGGTGTGATCCTCAACTTCGAGGGCTCCGGCGCCCAGGCACGGGTGCAGGTGAATTTTGCCGAAGGCAGCAAATGGCTGATGTTGGGGTATGCCAAACTCGAGGCGATCTGACGTCTGTGCCAGTACCGTTCCTTGCAGCGGCTGCCTTTTTGGGGGCGCGCTCAAGGGCGATGGTGCCGGCGTTGTAACATTCAGGCAAAAGCTGGAAACATTATGTCGCTGGTCATGTGCCCGGGAACCTGTGCACCATGACGCGCGTGCAATCCACAACAGGGGATATCCCAATTATGCAACGTTTTCTTAGCATCGCACTGGCGCTTTGCGTCGGCCTGACGCTGAGCCTGGACGCCAACGCCAAGCGTTTCGGCGGCGGCAAGAGCTCGGGCTCCGCGCCTATTCACCAGACCCGCCAGGCCACACCAACCGCGCCAGCCGCCGCGCCGACCGCACCTGGTCGTGCCGCCCCGGCCGCCAGCGGTGCTTCGCGCTGGTTGGGCCCACTCGCTGGCCTGGCCGCCGGCGGTCTGCTGGCGTCCATGTTCATGGGCGACGGTTTCGAGGGCTTCCAGATCATGGACTTCCTGATCGTGGCGCTCATCGCCTTCCTGGTGTTCCGCTTCATTGCCGCGCGTCGTCGCCAGCAACAACCGCAAATGGCCATGCCAGGCCACGCGCCTATGCAGCGTGAAGCCCACGGCCAGCCTGCCCAGCCGTCGGTGTTCGGTGGTTCGGCCGCGGCTGCCGCCGCCCCGGTGATCAACGCCCCTGCCTGGTTCAACGAACAGAGCTTCCTGGCCGCCGCTCGCAACCACTTCCAGTCGCTGCAGCAGCACTGGGATGCCAACGAGATGGACAAGATCGCCGAGTTCGTCACGCCGCAGATGCTTGAGTTCCTCAAGCGTGAGCGCGCCGAGTTGGGTGATGGCTTCCAGTCCACCTACATCGATAACCTCGAAGTGCAACTGGACGGCGTCGATGACCGCCCAGACCGCACCGACGCCACCCTGACCTTCCGCGGCGTGTCGAAAAACTCGCGCTTCGACCAGGGCGAACTGTTCAGCGAAAGCTGGCACATGGTGCGTGCCCCAGGTGAGAACCAGCCTTGGCTGGTAGCCGGTATCCGTCAAAACAGCTAACCGCTGCGCGCCGTACCAAGAACCCCGGGCTTGCCCCGGGGTTTTTGCTTTTGTCAGAGTGGCCTACTAGGGTATAACGCGCAAAGTTGTCATCTAGGTCAGAGGAAGTGAACCGTGGAAGAAGTGATCGAACAACTCCGTGAAGCCAACGAGCCGGTGCCGGTACCTTTGGAGCTTCCCGATGAGGACCAGCTGGTAGAGATAGAAGAGCAGCTGTTCATCAACATTCCATACGTGTTCAAAGAGTTTTTGCTGACTGTGAGCGATGTGGTGTACGGCTCACTGGAGCCTGTAACTTGTACCGATCCACAGTCGCACACCTACCTGCCCGAGGTGGCAGCCAACGCCTGGGATGCGGGCGTACCGCGTGAGCTGATCCCGTTGTGCCAGGACGGCGCCAACTACTACTGCGTAGAGGAAGATGGCACCGTGGTGCTGTGGGATGCCGAGGAAGAGCTGGTCGGTGAGGACAGCTGGGAATCGGTGTGGCACTGGGCACGGGATGTGTGGCTGGAAAGCTGATCTTCCCCACCAATTCCGGTGCAGCGGCGCCTACAGGTACCCACAACGGCCAAGCGTGTGGTGAACCGGTAGGCGCCGCTGTCGCTGCGGCCGGCTGGCACTCAGTGCGAGTTCTCGCGGCTGTTCTCCAGCGTTTCCAGCAAGGCGATCTGCATGCGCGTGTGCACGCGAATGAGCCAGCGCCACAGCAAGGCCACCACCACCGCAGCGACCACGGCAATCACCAACAGCAATTCGTTGGTCGGCAAGATGCTCGCTGACAATGCCGACAACAGCAGGAAAATCACCAGTAACGACAACAGCGGAATCACTTCGGCAATCACTCGCCGCACCCGCTGGGTATGCCGCCCGGCCATTTCCGGCTTCACGCCCATCTCGGCCAGCAGCATCGACAGCGCCTTGAGCTTGCGGTAGGCCGCGATCAGGAACGGTAGCGACAGCAACAACGCCGCGCCCCAGATCATCGCCTTCTGCTGGCTGATGTCGCTGACCCATTCGCTGAGCCAGTCACCGATGCGCCCGGCAAAATAGCCGCCGCTGAAGAAGATCGCGATCACCAGCGCCAGGTTCACCCCAACCTGCAGGAGGATGCGCCGGATCATTGCCGCGAGCATGGCACCCTCGCCCTGCGGTTGAATGTTGCGCAACCACTCGCCATACAACGACAGCACCCGCGCCAGGCGCCCGGGCACGACATTGCCCAGTTTTTGCGAAAGCGGGTCGGCTGCGCGGATCAGGTAGGGCGTAAGCAGGGTGGTGATAGCCGATACGGCGACCGCCACGGGGTACAGGAAGTCGCTGGTTACCTGCAGGGTCATGCCCAGCGCGGCAATGATGAAGGAGAACTCGCCAATCTGCGAAAGCCCCATGCCCACGCGCAGCGAGGTACGCCCATCGTTACCGGCAATGAACGCGCCCATGCCGCAGGACACCATCTTGCCCAATACCACCGCCAGGGTAATGACCACAATCGGCCAAGCGTATTCGACCAGCACCTGCGGGTCGATCATCAAGCCGATGGCGACGAAGAAAATGGCGCTGAACAGGTCGCGTACGGGTTCGATCAGGCGCTCGATCTTCAGCAACTGGCGTGACTCGGCCATGATCGCGCCAATCAGGAAGGCGCCCAGGACCATGCTGTATTCCAGCTTGACGACCAGCAGGCAGAAGCCGAAGCACAGCCCCAGCACGGTAATCAGCAACATCTCGTTGCTCTCGAACCGGGCCACGTAGGCCAGCAGGCGCGGCACCAGCAGAATACCGATGACCAAGGCAACGATCATGAACAACGACAGCTTGCCGACAGTGGAGAATACCTCCCCCGAGCTGACCGTGCCGCTGACGGCGATACCTGAGAGCAGGGCAATGATGCCAATGCCAAGAATGTCCTCGACGATGAGCACGCCAAAGATCAGCTGGGCAAAGCGCTCGTTCTTCATCTTCAGGTCGTTGAGCGCCTTGACGATGATGGTGGTCGAGGAAATGGCCAGGATGGCACCCAGGAACAGCGAGTCCATGGTGTTCCAGCCAAACCAGCGGCCGATCTCGAAGCCGATCCAGATCATCAGCACAATTTCGAGGAACGCCGCGATGAACGCCGTGGCGCCCACCTTGAACAACTTGCGCAGGCTGAACTCGAGCCCCAGGCAGAACATCAGGAAGATCACCCCCAGCTCGGCGAGGGTCTTGATGGTGTCTTCGTCGTGGATAAGGCCGAATGGCGGGGTGTGCGGGCCGATGATGAAGCCGGCGACAATATAACCAAGCACGACCGGCTGTTTGAGGCGGTGAAACAGGATGGTGACCACGCCAGCGACCAGCATGATGACTGCCAGGTCCTGGATGAAGCTGATGGCATGCATGGCGTGATACTCCTTTTCTCGTCTTTTATGAATGCCTGGGCAAACCGCTCCTCTGCCGGGGCAAACCTGAGCGAGCAGCAAGTACATACTGTATTGAATGCAGGAACGCCCATGGTGCATGGGCGTACTCAGGTTAACATCGCGATCGGCTGCAAAAAGCCGGCGCAATATGCAGAAACAGATCGGCTGGAAAAGCGCCGCTGATGGCATGATCAGCGTGACCGCTACGCCCCCGGCAACGTCCCGTAGCAACGAGGCAAATTCACAAGAGGGAAAACCCGTGTCAGCAGATCACCCCCTCCATTCGCCCGATTCAGCGCAACCTAACCGTGAGCACCTTATGGAACCTGGAAACGCCCAGCTGAGCATGACCGTCCTGATGACCCCGGACATGGCCAACTTTTCTGGCAACGTACATGGCGGCACCCTGCTCAAATACCTCGACGAAGTGGCCTATGCATGCGCCAGCCGTTATGCAGGCAGCTATGTGGTGACATTGTCGGTGGACCAGGTCATCTTCCGCGAGCCGGTACACGTGGGCGAGCTGGTGACGTTCCTGGCGTCCGTCAACTACACCGGCAATACCTCGATGGAAGTGGGCATCAAAGTGGTGACCGAGAACATTCGCGAGCGCTCGGTGCGCCACTCCAACAGCTGCTTCTTTACCATGGTCGCGGTGGACGACAATCGCCGCCCTGTGCCGGTACCGCCGCGTCAGCCGCAAAGCAGCGAAGAAAAGCGCCGCTTCCTGCAGGGGCAGCAGCGCCGCCAGATCCGCCAGGAACTGGAAAAGCGCTACCAGGACCTGAAAACCGACGCTATTTAAAACGCCAGCAACCGCGCTTCAAAGCGCACACGCGGGTGGGCAATGCGATCCTGGGCCCGTACCAGCTGCAGCTCGTAGCTGGCACAGGCCTGGGTTTCCAACAGCACTTCATGCACCGCGGCGGCAGTGAACTCGAATGCCTGCACCCAGCTGTCGCCCAGCAATACCCTGGCCAGGAACAGCCCGGAAGTCAGGTCGCCGACCCCCACTGGCTGACGCGGAAACGCCAGCAGCGGGCGCCGCAGGTGCCAGCAGTGCTGGGCCGTCACCAGCAGCATTTCGAACTGGTCCTCGCACCGCCCGGGGTAGGCCAGGTGCTTGACCACGACCACCTGCGGCCCGCGCTGCAGCAAGCTGCGCGCCATGTGCACGCAATCCTCCAGTGACTGCGCGCGGCGCCCACAGAAGCTGTCCAGCTCCAGCTGGTTGGGGCACAGGATGTCGGCCTTGGCCAGCGCTTCGTCGAGCAGGAACTGGCTGACCTCTGGCGGTACGATGCAACCCTTCTCGGCGTGCCCCATGACCGGGTCACAGAGGTACAACGCCTTGGGGTTCACCGCTTTGATCCGCTGTACCCCGGCCAGAATCGCCCGCCCTTGTTCGGCACTGCCCAGGTACCCGGAAAGCACCGCATCGCAGTGCCCCAGTTCACCGATGTTGGAAATACCTTCGACCAACGCAGGAATTTGCGCTGGAGCAAGCACATCGCCCGCCCACTGGCCATACTGTGTGTGGTTGGAGAACTGCACGGTATTGAGCGGCCACACGTTGACCCCGATCCGCTGCATGGGGAACACCGCGGCGCTGTTGCCGGCGTGGCCGAACACCACATGGGACTGAATGGCGAGCAGGTGCGGAGTACGTTTCATGCGGGTGTTTTCCAAAGCTGTTTCAAAGAATGGTGCGCGACGCAGTATGAACTCGATTGTCACCTGTACGACAGGCCAGGGACGCAGTTAAGCTGGATCTACCTGTTTGGAGCATAAGCAAATGTTGACCCTGGAGAACCTCTTCGTCCTGATGCTGGTAGCCACGGCAGGCGCCTGGTTGTGGCACAACCATGGGTTGCGCGAGAAAGCCCTAGAACGGGTCAAACAGCATTGCGCCAAACTGGACCTCGAGTTGCTTGACGACGCCGTGGCGCTCAAGCGCATCGGCTTTGTGCGCGATGCCAATGGCCGCAAGCGCCTGGCCCGCATCTATGCCTTCGAGTTCACCGTCACTGGCGAGCAGCGCCACCCCGGTAGCGTGACACAGTTCGGTGCGCACAGCGTGCAGATAGAACTGGCACCCTACCCGTTCGAGATCAAGACCCCGCCGCGCACCGACAACGTTATCGAGATGCAGCAATGGCGCCAGGAACACAACCGCTGGCGTAACTGATCAGCTGATGCAGCATTCACGCAAAGCGGCCTGCAGCGCCGCTTGCGATTGCGCCTGATCGAAAATCAGCTCGATGCGGCTGTCCCGGCGCCACTCGCTGGGCTGCCAGGCGGGCAAGCCCCCATCCAGCCCGTTGAAAGCCTGCCATCCCTCCGGGCTGTGGATAACCCCCTTGGCGCGGCGCCACGGTAAATTCTGCAAGAACGTGCTTAGCCGCTGTGGATAAAACTGCTGGCTGGGGTGCCAGCGCCAGCCAATACTCCAACCCCCCTCACCTTGCTGGGCCAGGCAGACCGGCTGGGTGGGGTCGGCCCAGACCGCACCTGGGGTTATTTCCAGATTGTCGACAATCCTGACGGCGGAAAGCGGGCTGTCAACAATCTGTGAAGGTGCCTGGGGTAGGCCACGAAACGCTACTTCACCCTGCACCGCCCACAGCACTCTCTTGTCGCAAAACTTATTACTTATCAACAATTTAGATGATTCATCCACAGCCTCTGACTTATTCAGAATCACACATTCGCAGGCGTTCAACGCCTGCTGTTGCGCATCGGAAAGCCGCTGGTTGCGAACCACCGCTTGAGCATCCAAAACCATGACAAGTGGCTGAATTGTCAGCACTCCAGCCCATGGCGCTGCCTGCAGCTGTGCCTGCAATTGCAACGGGTGACCCAAACCTGAAGGCTCGATGAACAAACGGTCAGGGCGTGATTTGCGCAATAGACGCCCTAGCCCGACCTGAAACGGCATACCGTTCACGCAGCACAGACAACCACCGGCCACTTCACCAATGGCAACACCGTCTTCATCCCGGCTGAGCAACGCCGCATCCAGGCCAACCAGGCCGAATTCATTGATCAGCACCGCCCAGCGCTCATTGGGCGGCCGCTGCGCCAGCAAATGGCGGATCAGGGTGGTTTTGCCGGCGCCGAGCGGGCCGGCAATCACGTGGGTAGGTATGTTCTGCAGCATGGCCTGGTTCAAACAGTGGCAAAGCCTAACTATGCGCCGTCAGGCCAACCAGTCAAGGCTCAGCAGCAGACGCCCCTGCTGGCCCGAAGGCGAGCGGTGAACCAGACCTGCGCCTTCGTTGCCTTGCCATTTCTCGCCCTTGAGCAGCGCGACATCACCGGCTTGCAGGGTTTGAATTTTATCCACAGGGGGCTGTGCTGTGTATAACTCCCGCCGGGGGCTGATTGCCTCAGGCAACCATTCACTGCCCGGCCCCACGTAGGTTGTGAGCAAGCGCAATGGCACGTTATCCACATGGAAGCGCGGACACATGGGGCCATTCAGCACGCGCAGGCGTAAACCCACACGGCGCGCACCCACCAGGCAGGTGTAGGCCGCGACCAGCCAGGTCACATCGGCTACAAATGACTCATAGCCTTGCAGGTCAGCGGCTTCGCGCAGCAGGTCCGGCAGGACCGGCGCGTGCTGCTCGTCCACCTCGATTACCCGTTGGTCGGTCAAAGGCTGGCCAAGGCTGAGTACCAGTTCGGCAAAGTCCTGCAACTGCGCCGGCAGCCGCCGCCGCCACACGGCCAGGTTGACACCATCCTGCAGGACCTCAGCCAATGTCTGCGGCGTTTCGCCACACACCTGAAAGATATCCACAGGCCTGAATGCCAGGCTCATGCTGCGGACTCCGCATGCCACGGTCCGAATGGATCGGGCAGCCGCAACCAGCCCATATGCCCAAGCTGCATTTCCTGGTCGGTCAACAAGCACGCGTCAAGGGCTGTGGATAACTTGGCAAAGTCGATGTTCTGCCCAATGAACACCAATTCCTGGCGGCAATCGCCGGTTTCAGCGGTCCAGTGCTTAAGGATTGCACTGGTGTTATCCACATCCTCAGGCCACTGGTCGCGCGGAACGAAGCGCCACCAGCGCCCCGCCAGCCCATGGCGCATCATCCCGCCCGCTTGCGACCAGCTACCGGCTTCCTGGTACTTGCTGGCCAACCAGAAAAACCCTTTGGAACGGAGCAAGCGGCCGTTGCTCCAGTGCGTGTGGATAAAGTCGTAGAACCGTTGTGGATGCAGCGGGCGCCGCGCTTGCCAGGTCATGGCTGCAATCCCGTACTCTTCGGTTTCCGGTACGTGCTCGCCGCGTAGCTCCTGCAACCAGCCTGGCGCCTGGGCCGCCTGGTCGAAGTCGAACAGGCCCGTATCGAGAATGCGCTCCAGTGGCACCTGGCCCATGACCATCGGCACGATCTCTGCCCGCGCATTGAGGCTGCGCAAAATGGCCACGAGCTCTTCGCGCTCATGCTGGCTGATCAGGTCGATCTTGCTCAGCAGCAGTACATCGGCAAATTCCACCTGTTCGATGAGCAGGTCGCTGATCGAGCGCTCATCGTCCTCGCCCAATGTTTCGCCACGGCTGGCCAGGCTGTCTGCAGCCTGGTAATCGCGCAGGAAGTTCAGGCCATCGACCACCGTGACCATGGTGTCCAGCCGGGCCATGTCGGACAAGCTGCGGCCTTGTTCGTCGCGAAAGGTGAAAGTCTCTGCTACCGGCAGTGGCTCTGAAATGCCCGTGGACTCGATCAGCAGGTAGTCAAAGCGCCCTTCTGCGGCTAACCGCGCTACCTCTTCCAGCAGGTCCTCACGCAGGGTGCAGCAGATGCAGCCGTTGCTCATCTCTACGAGCTTTTCTTCAGCGCGGTTGAGGCTGACGTTGCGCTGCACCTCGCTGGCATCGATGTTGATTTCGCTCATGTCGTTGACGATGACGGCAACCCGCAGGTTGTCACGGTTACGCAATACATGGTTGAGCAACGTGCTTTTGCCGGCACCCAGAAAGCCGGACAGCACAGTAACGGGAAGACGATTGGACATGGCGAAACCCCTTCAGGCGAGCGCATTCGAAACGATGCATTGCACAATGTTATAAAGTAACAATACAATTTCGCCAAGTCGTTCTCGACGGACGAATGCTCACCAGGGACAAAACATGAAACTGTCACGCGCCATGGCATTGGTGTTGTTCGCCATGCCCACCTCACTGGTTGCCATGCCGCAGAGCACTGCACTGGCGTTGTGTACCCGCAGCGCCACGCTGCTCTCGTGCCAGGACGGCAAAGGGAGTTACTACAGCGTACGCACGCACGGCAATGAGCTTTACCTGCGCGGTTTCGACTCGGTCACGCGGCGGCTATGGGCTCAAACCAACAGCCGTTACGGTTCGTTGACCTTCTTCACCGGCCTGGCCAGTGATGGCGAAGCCTGGGTGGGTTACAGCCGCCGCGTAGGCTGGACCACGTTGAACCGGGTGTCCAGTTCCAGCGGGCAACGCTTCAATGTGCATTGCAGCATGATCGGCGGCTGCCGCTGACACCTTTTTCTGTGGAAACCCCAATGAACCAGCACACGCTCCCCGATATCGCCTCACAGACTCATGCATTCGCCTTGCCACTGAACTGGGTGGGCATGTGTGGCATAGCCCTGCCCGTGCAGTTCGAAGGGCGCCCCGCTGCTGCCACCGTCGACGCAGGCGTCAGTTTGATAGACGGCCACTCACGTGGCATCCACATGTCGCGGCTCTACCTTGCATTGGAGGCCCTGGAAAACCAGCCCCTTACGCCGCTGGCAGTTCGGCAGCTTTTGGCGGATTTTTTGACCAGCCACGAAGGGCTGTCTTCCGCTGCTTATCTGCGCCTGGGCTTTGATCACCTGCTTAAAAGACCAGCCTTGATCAGCCCATTGGCAGGCTGGAAGAGCTATCCCGTGACCATCGATGCACGCATCGAGAATGAAATGTTCCACGTGGAACTATCCGTTAGCGTGCCCTATTCGTCCACCTGTCCATGTTCGGCGGCGCTTGCCAGGCAACTGATACAACAGCAGTTCCAACAGCAATTCCCCGGGTCGCAGGTCGACACCGCGGCGGTAATGAACTGGCTGGGCACTGCCGAAGGCATCGTCGCTACCCCACATAGCCAACGCAGTAGCGCGAAAATTCAGGTACGGCTGCGCAGCAGCCAGCGTGATCTGCCGATTACCGAGCTGATTGATTGCATCGAAATGACCTTGGGCACAGCGGTACAGACTGCGGTCAAGCGTGCAGACGAACAGGCCTTCGCTTTAGCCAACGGGCAAAACCTGATGTTCTGTGAAGATGCTGCCCGGCGCCTGCACCAGGCGCTGCGACAATTGGAGTGGAGTGCTGCTTTCAGGCTGCGGGTGGAACATGCAGAAAGCCTGCATGCCCACGACGCTGTTGCCACCAGCCAGTGGCAGTGGGACCTCAACTGCGCGGCTTGACCGTACCGCAATCACTGCCCAGCCACACCGCACGGGTGTTCATGCTGCCTTGCTGCTGAACACCCGACGCGTTGAAGGTGCCACTGACCTGGGTGGTGAACTCCCGATCACTGAGGAACGTCGCCTGGCCACTGCCCTGTGCCTTCGGGCAACTGAACTCGAACTTCCATACGTTGCCGGTACGGTCAGTGATTTTCTGCGTGCAACCGGATTTGGGATCCTGCAGCGGGATGTCGTTGGTCGCCACCTGTTCGGCGGTCAGGCAGGAACGCACGCCATTACCAGCCACCGTCACCCCTTGTTTGGCCAGCACGCCTTCCATCATCGCGCGCTGCTCCGGCGGCAGGTTCTTGAGCTGGCCCAGCATGAACCCCATGTCAGGTAACGGCTTGCCATCGACCTGCATGTTGCTGGTGGTCAGCTCCCACAAACCGGGTTGCAGCATCTGGGCATGCACCAGCGGGCTGCTCATACCGAGGACCAGGGCCAACAGTGGCAGACGAATCTTCATGGGTGAACACTCCTGAAAAAAGCCGGCCAAGCGGGCCGGGCTGAGCCTTAGACGCCAAAACCATCCGCAGGTTGCAAGGTGCACCGGGAACGTGTTCTGTTAGCCAACAGTACTCGGTGAGCAGGATGCATATGGATTACCACAGCCCCTATTTCTTTGGTTATGTAATTGGCCTGATTCATCTACTGGGTATAGTAGCCGCACTGCACGCGTTGTTCACGGTGCGCACGGCCCAAGGCGCAATTGCCTGGGCGATGCCGTTGTTCTTCATTCCTTATTTCACCCTTATACCGTACTTGGTGTTCGGCGCCCGTTCGTTCAATGCGTATATCAAGGCGCGGCGCCAAGCCAACCAGGAAATGCACGTTGCAATGGCCAACCTCAACTGGCGACCATGGGTTGAAGAAGCCCTGACCGCCCGCGAGTCGGAAAGCTACGCCGCGCTACGCGCCATGCCCAAACTGGGGCGCATGCCTTGCCTGGCGAACAACCAGGTGAAGCTGCTGATCAATGGCAAGGCCACCTTCGATGCCATTTTCGCGGCCATCGAAAAAGCCCGCGATGTGGTGCTGGTGCAGTTCTTCATCATCCATGACGACAAACTCGGCAAGGCGTTACAGCACCTGCTGCTGCGCAAGGCGGCTGAAGGGGTTCAGGTTTTTGTGCTGTACGACCGTGTCGGTAGCCATGCCTTGCCAGCCAGCTATAGCCAGGCGCTGCGTGATGGCGGCGTACAGGTTCACGCTTTCGCCACCCGGCGTGGTTGGTTCAACCGCTTTCAGGTCAACTTCCGCAACCATCGCAAGATCGTGGTGGTGGATGGCTTGGTCGGTTTCATCGGCGGGCATAACGTAGGTGACGAGTACCTGGGTGAAGACCCGCAGCTTTCACCATGGCGCGATACTCATGTGCAGATCGGCGGGCCAGTGCTGGCCTGCCTGCAAGAGTCGTTCGCCGAAGACTGGTACTGGGCCTCGCGCCAGCTGCCGCCGCTGATTCTGCCAGATGCCTACCCGGACGACGGCGTGCTCTGCCAGGCCTTGGCCAGTGGGCCGGCGGACCCACAGGAAACCTGCGCACTGTTCTTCCTTGAAGCCATTCACTCCGCCACGCGCAGGGTGTGGATAACCACCCCCTACTTCATCCCTGACGAAGCGGTGTTCGCGGCATTGCGCCTGGCAGCACTGCGAGGGGTGGATGTGCGCGTATTGATCCCGGCACGCCCCGACCACCGGGTTGTCTATGCCGCCTCCAGCCTGTTTGCCTTCGAAGCGGTACGCGCAGGCGTACGCATGTTCCGCTACCAGCCGGGTTTCCTGCACCAGAAGGTGGTACTGGTAGATGACGAGGTCAGCGCAATCGGCAGTGCCAACCTGGACAACCGTTCATTCCGCCTGAACTTCGAGATCACCCTGCTGACGGTCGACCGTGGCTTTGCCGACCAGGTGGAACGTATGTTGAATGAAGACTTCGAGCAGGCGCGAGAGATAACCGTTGAGGACAGCCGCGACACCCACCGGCTACAGCAATTGGGGATGCGCATTGCACGCTTGATATCCCCAATCCTGTAACCGGTGCCGCCGGCCAGAGGTAGGTGTCAGCGGTACAGATCCTCGCGTGTCCAGGGCAGGTCGTGATGCCCGTCGGCATAGGGCTTCACTGCCAGAATCTGGTGCAGGTTGATCCAGCCCTTCTGGAACGCATAGGCACACCCGGCCAGGTACAAACGCCAGATGCGCAGGGTTTTCTCGGGGACCAGTGCCGCCGCCTTGTGCAGCTGGTTCTCCAGATTCTCGCTCCAGTGGTGCAGGGTCTTGGCGTAGTGCAGGCGCAAGCTCTCCACGTCCACCACCTCCAGCCCTGCTTCGCAGATGCTGGCACTGATCATCGACAGGTGGGGCAGCTCACCATGTGGGAACACGTAGCGATCGATGAACTCGCCTGCACCTCGCCCCACCGGCCGACCATCCACATGCTTGGCGGTGATGCCGTGGTTCATCACCAGCCCCCCTTCCCTCACCGCACCGAACAGCTTCTGGCAATACAACGCCAGGTTGGCATGGCCGACATGCTCGAACATGCCCACGCTGACAACCTTGTCGAAGCGGCCGTCTTGCGGCAGGTCGCGGTAGTCGAGAATCTGTAAATCGACCTTGTCGCTCAGACCCTCTGCCTTGACCCGCTGGCGGCCGAGCTTCAACTGTTCTTTGCTGAGGGTGATGCCGAATACCTTGGCGCCATACTCACGGGCGGCGAAACGCGCCAGCCCTCCCCAGCCACAGCCCACATCGAGCAGATAGTCGCCCGCATCGAGCCGCAGCTTGCGGCACAGGTGCTCGAACTTGTCCTGCTGCGCCTGATCGAGGGTGTTGTCCGGCTCGCGAAAATAAGCGCACGAGTACACCATGTCCTGGTCCAGCCACAGCTGGTAGAACTCATTGGAAACATCGTAGTGATAGGAAATGGCCTGGGCGTCGGTAGTCTTGTCATGCGCCAGGCGCTGGGGCGGCGTGTCGTCTTCGTCGGTAAGCAGTGCCTCACTCAGCTCATCGCAAACGCGTATGGCCTCACCGATATCGCCTTCAAGCTCCAACTTGCCTTCGACGAATGCCGTGCCCAACTGGTCCATGCTCGGGTGGGTCAGCTGGCTGATCAACTGGGGTTCTCTGACCAGTATGGTGACCTGCGGGCTGGGCCCGAGATCGAAGTGGTTGCCGTCCCAGAGTTTCAGCCGCAGCGGCAGATGCAAGCTCTGCAGTGCCGGTGGAAGTTGCGCAAGCATGAACGACCCTCCTATCCGTAATTGGCCACGACGCCCGAAATTTCGAACGTCGTCGAATCAGAGTAGTTCATCCATGGGATGTTTCCTCCCGATCAGACCATGGTCTAGTCCCTGCTGCGCTGGTATGCGCAGCGAATTGTATACAATTCCACGGGCTCAGCCTAACCTAATGCCCCTGTCGCATTTCTACATCCCTGGAGTTGAACCATGAAAACCTATGACGTGGTGATCATCGGCGGTGGCCCTGGCGGCTACAACGCAGCCATTCGCGCTGGCCAACTTGGGCTCAGTGTCGCCTGCGTGGAAGGCCGCTCGACCTTGGGCGGCACTTGCCTGAACGTCGGCTGCATGCCGTCCAAGGCACTGCTGCATGCTTCCGAACTCTACGAAGCCGCCAGCGGTGAGGCGTTCGCCCACCTCGGCATCGAAGTCAAACCCACGCTGAACCTCGCCCAGATGATGAAGCAGAAGGACGAGAGCGTGGCCGGCCTGACCAAAGGCATCGAGTACCTGTTCCGCAAGAACAAGGTCGACTGGGTCAAGGGCTGGGGGCGCCTGGATGGCGCCGGCAAAGTGGTCGTGAAGGCGCAGGACGGCAGCGAAACCACGCTGCAGGCCAAAGACATCGTCATCGCCACCGGTTCCGAGCCAACGCCGCTGCCAGGCGTGACCATCGACAACCAGCGCATCATCGACTCGACCGGCGCGCTGTCGCTGCCGCAGGTGCCCAAGCACCTGGTCGTCATCGGTGCCGGGGTGATCGGCCTCGAATTGGGGTCGGTGTGGCGCCGGCTGGGTAGCCAGGTCACGGTCATCGAATACCTCGATCGCATCTGCCCTGGCACCGACAGCGAAACCGCCAAGACCCTGCAGAAGGCATTGGCCAAGCAAGGTATGGTGTTCAAGCTGGGCAGCAAAGTGACCCAGGCTACCGCCAGCGCCGACGGCGTGGCCTTGACCTTGGAGCCTGCAGCGGGTGGCGCGGCAGAAACACTGCAAGCCGATTATGTATTGGTGGCGATCGGTCGCCGCCCCTATACCAAAGGCCTGAACCTGGAAAGCGCAGGCCTGGAAACCGACAAGCGCGGCATGCTTGGCAACGAACACCACCGCACTTCAGTGCCCGGGCTCTGGGTAATCGGCGACGTCACTGCCGGGCCGATGCTGGCGCACAAGGCCGAAGACGAAGCAGTGGCCTGCATTGAGCGCATCGCCGGCAAACCGCACGAGGTCAACTACAACCTCATCCCTGGCGTGATCTATACCCGGCCGGAGCTGGCCAGCGTGGGCAAGACCGAAGAGCAGCTGCAGGCCGAAGGGCGTGAATACAAAGTGGGCAAATTCCCCTTCACGGCCAACAGCCGCGCCAAGATCAACCACGAGACCGAAGGCTTCGCCAAGGTGCTTGCCGATGCCAAAACCGACGAAGTGCTGGGTGTGCACCTGGTGGGCCCGAGCGTCAGCGAAATGATCGGTGAATTCTGCGTGGCCATGGAGTTCTCGGCCTCGGCCGAAGATATCGCCCTCACCTGCCACCCCCACCCCACCCGCTCCGAAGCGTTGCGCCAGGCAGCGATGAATGTGGATGGCATGGCCATGCAGGTTTGAGTCGACTACGCCGAGGGTAACAGCGAGCGGGAGCTTGCGTCCGCTGCTTCCCCCTTCGGCGCAGGCAAGCGTTTGGTGCGTTGCAGTTACTCGATCCTGCTGGTTGATGAATACTGCTCAGCGCTGCCTTGCAGACCCCGGCAACAGATACGCGCCACGCGCACGCTCAGCATGCCCGACAACGAGATCAACCAAAGCACCAGAAACACGCAGGCAATTGCCAGGCTCGAGGTCAGTGGCAAAGCGCTGACCAGCGCCGAGGCCAATGACCCGAATACCAGCATCAGGCAGCCTTGCAGGCTGGCGGCAACACCGGCGCGGTCGGGGAGCAGCGACATCGAGTTGGCCATGGCGTTGGAGAAGATGAAGCCCTGACCGAACGCGACCAGCATGATGCCGCCCAGGATCGAGACCAGGTGAATGTCCTCGGCCTGCGTGGCGATCGTCACCACGCCGAGCAGAAACACCGCCATTCCTGCTCACATCAGCAGCCGTGGCTTGACCTGCCGGATCAGCGCACGGTTGACCAGGGTGCCGACCAGGTAGCAGCTACCCACAGCCAGCGCGGTGGTGCCGAAGTATTGCGCGCTGTGCCCCAGGCGTTCCTGGACGATGTGTGGGCCGAACACATTCCATAGCAGAAACGCCGAGAAGCTCGAGCCGAGCACAACCACCGAGGCCCGTCGGTTGTTGGAAAAAGGGAAGTACCACAGGTGGGCGTACGCCAGCATGACTCATTCCTCCGTGAAAGCGTGGAACTCAGGTAGGTCTTGCGCTACCCGGTGACCACACGATAAGAGAAATGAGCGGCTGGCTGGTTTTAAGAAATCTAAAAGCGTGGTGAAAATTTAAAAGCCTGTTTCATGGTGCCGTCAACGACACCTCGGCCACCTGTTCGATCAACTTGCGCAGGCTGGCTATATCTTTGCTGTTCCGACGGTCGCGCGCCCAGATCATGTCCAAGGTGAACGTTGGGAAACCCAGCGGCGGCTGACAGACTTTCACTGATGACGGTATGCGCAGATGCGGCAACAGGCGCGCCGGTAGTGCGAGCGTGGCCGGTACCGCGGCAACGATGTTCACGCACGCTTGGTAACCATTGGCGCGCACCAGCACATCGCGCGAACGGCCGACTTTATCCAGCCAGCTGTCGACCATGTTCTTTTCCGAAATCCACGGTGTGGGGAATACGTGGGGCGAGGCGCAGAATTCATCCAGGCTCATGGCCGCGTCGTTGGCCAACCCGTTTTGACTGGTCAGGCAGACAAAGTCGTCGTTGACCAGCGCTTGCCATTGCAACTCCGGGTGCATCTGGTGATAGCCCGGACCGAAGCCGATCGCGATGTCGATTTCCCCTGACATTAGCTGATCCACAGGCAGGTCACGGCTCAGGCGGTCGAGGTGCAGCGAAGTATTGGCATGGGTGTGCGACAGCATCGCCAGGGTTTGCGGCAGGAACGACAACTCGAAATACTCCGGCGCGCAGAACCGCCAGATCTTACGCACGGCTTGGGCAGATGCTTGATATTCGTCTTCCGCGCAGCGGTTGACCGACTCGACCACCACGCGCAAATAAGGCGCGATCTTCTCGGCCTTGCTGGTCGGTTGCAGTAACCCTTGGGATGAAGAGAACAACGTGTCGTCAAAGCAGCCGCGCAGCCGCTTCAAACAATAACTGACCGTCGGCTGGCTCACGCTCATCAGCTCGGCGGTGCGTTTGGCACTGCGCAACTCCAGCAAGTTGAGAAACACCACGATGTCCTGCAGATCCAACTGTTTGAGGTAGTTGCTGTGGAGCATGGAAATTCCTTCTTAGCCTGCCCAGGCCGCACAGCTGGCCACAGCCAACCAAGAGCACTGGTGCCAGAATAAGCGGCTGCAGGCCATCCAAGCCGCGACCGCGGTGCTGGTGTGGTTGCCACCGCTCTATGGGGTGCTCGGCTGGGGCGCTACTGCGCCCCCCCAGCAGTGCCAGTGGTGGACGGGAGCGGAGCCTGGATCACCAGGAGGCCGCGATCGCGCATGACCGCTTTTAATGTCGCGGTACCACTTTTATTGCCGGAAACCAGCTCTGGATTTGGAGAATTAAAACTGTCGCGAAAGGTCCCCGGCTTCCGTGGCTTTCAGCACAGTTCAAAGAAAACGCAAAACTGTCGCAACTGCCCAAAATTACGGTTCGCAGCAATGGCGTAGAGAATTAAAACTGTCGCACCCAGAGCCTACGCGCCTTGGAGGCTCCTCCACCGCCAGTACTGGTCAACCGCCGCGTTGTAGCAGCGTCTTCGACAGGCAATGCTTTCACAGATAGCGGTCAACACGATCGTGGCGAGGAGCCGCAAACGAACCTGTACCGGTGACCCTGCTGTGAGGTGGAAAATCAAACACGGGGGGTTCAAGGAACCAGGCAGCACTAGGATGCGACAATCTGCCACGGCACCATGTGAACTTGCCTCACACCCCAGCTTTAATAACGCCAACACGGCCACGCTCACCGGGGTGTGGTCTATTGTCGCAGTCCAACTGATCAACATCCGCTACCTACACTACGTTCTCAGCTAGGTTGGCGAAGTACGAACCCATACGGGTGTGAAACACAACAAAAGCCGGCCGCCCGTTCCTCTCCTCAAAGAGCTCCCTAATGCGCGTGCCCTCCAACCACCTCAGACTCCAATTCGTGCGTCATGCCATATGCCTGACCGCGGGCCTGGCCCTGCATAACGCTGCACAGGCTAGCGATACTGCCGTTGTTGCTGCTGCCGAACCTCCTGCGACACAACAGGACAAGGCCAGCTGGACACTTGAACCTGTAATCGTCAAAGGGCAGCGTACGAGCTACAGCGAAGCCAACTCGACATCTGCCACTCGCACCGACACTCCAGTAAAGGAAGTGCCGCAGTCAGTGCAGATTATTACCCGCTCACTGATCGAAGAGCAGTCCAGTGCCACTTTGGGTGATGCACTGCTCAACGTATCCGGCGTCCGCCCCACCAGGCCGGAAGAAACCCTGTTCACCCAACCTATTGTCAGGGGCTTCCCAGCAGAAATTTACATGAATGGCATGCCTGCTTTCGGGGGAACAGCAGCGTACATCGACCCTACCAGCATGATTGGCGTCGAGCGGGTGGAGGTTCTCAAAGGGCCTACCTCGACGCTGTATGGCGGAGGCCTGGGTGCACCGCTGGGTGGCCTGATCAATGTGGTAAAAAAGCGACCTGAAGCCGAGCCGAGCGCTTTTCTGTCGATGCGAACCGGCAGTTTCGACACGGTCAATCCGGCGATAGATCTCAATACACCGATCAATGACAATATCGCAGCCCGCCTCTCAGCCGAGTATCAGAAAAACGACAGCTGGATTGATCAAGTCGAGGGCGAACGCTGGTCGATACAGCCAAGCATCGCCTTCCAGCTATCTCCCGACACCGAGTTATTACTGCGTGGCCAGTATGACAAACGTAGCCAGTTGGAGTACTCCGGACTGCCGGCGGAGCAGGCCCTGCGCGGGCAGATTGATCGCGATGCCTTTCCTGGTGCAGGCCATGGGCAACCGCATACAACCGTCGAAAACCGCCTGAGCACAGCGGAACTGACCCACCACTTCAACGACAACACGCGCCTGACTGTCACCGGCCAATACTATGAAATGCAGGCCCGGGACTATGGCAGTTGGGCTTTGGGTGCAGCTGACCCGGCAGCAGCGCCGACCACTTACTCGATCTACAAGCTTTACCTGCCAGGCAACATCCGTGAAAGCACTCTGGACGCCAACCTGGCCTTCAACGTTGACGCGCTGGGCGGACAGCATGAACTGTTGGTAGGAGCAACCTACGACAATACGCACTTCTGGTCAGCGATGTCGGGTGCCGAATATGTAGGAGAGCTGGATCTGGCCAATCCCGTCTATGACTTGGATTACGGCACGACCCCGGTGCTCTCGGCAGGCAGCGCAACCACGAATGACTACCGGACTAGCGCGCTCTACCTTCAAGATCAGGCCACCTATGGGCGCTGGCACCTCCTTGCATCATTGCGTTTTACGAGTATCGACCTCAAACAAGAAGGCGTTGTTGGCGATATCGACAAGCGTTACCACCGAGCGACTCCACGCCTAGGCGTAACCTATGACTTGACCGAAAGCTTGGCCCTTTATGTTGCCTACGCTGAAGGCTTTCGCGGCGCTTTCAACTTCACCGGCCTGGAAGCACCCAAGCCCGAGTTATCCCGTAACTATGAAGCTGGCGTGAAACTCGCATTCACTGATATTGGCCTGTCCGGAACCCTTGCGCTGTTCGAGCAGACAAGACGTAACGTTGCGACACCTGACCCAGACCCGGCCAATGCAGTGATGGGCTATAGCGTCCAGAGTGGAGAGCAGCGGGCCCGTGGCTTCGAAACGGATCTGACCTGGGAGCCGACGCCGGCGGTGTCGATACTCGCTAACTACGCCTATACCCAGGCCGAAGTACGCGAGGACAATACGATTCCTGTCGGTGACGGTCTGCCACGTGTGCCGAAGCACAGTGGTCGCCTGGCTGCGCGCTATCGCATTCTCGACGGAGCAGCTGAGGGCCTGTCTTTCGGCGCAGGCGTGACGGCGCTCAGTGCCCGCGAACTAACCCTGCCCAACACCGTCTCGGTCCCTGGCTACGCACTGCTCGACGCCCAAGTCTCCTATGATTTCGACCGCTACAGCGTGTCGCTGTCCGGCGTAAACCTGACTGGGCGCGAGGTCTATGAAACGTATCAGTATCTTGGCTCGCCATTGGTGCTGCCAACGCAGCCGCGTTCTGCGTACGTCACCCTCAGTGCTCGCTTTTAAGGAACCCGAGATGATCGACCATCAACGCCGTAACCTGCTGCTCGGCGCCTTGCTCGCACCGATGATGAGCAACTCTGCCCTCGCAGCTAGTGCAACAGAATCAATGCCTCACGCACACCCCATTCCCAGCATGGGGCCCGATATGGACAAGGTGAAGTGGATGGGCGATGAACAGATCGGCATGCTGGTGTATCCCGGCATGACGGTAATGGATCTTATCGGCCCACACTGTATGTTCGGTTCACTGATGGGCGCGAAGATACACATTGTCGCCAAGTCACTCGCTCCGGTGACCAGTGATGCGGGGTTGACGGTGATTCCAGACACAACCTTTGAGACCTGCCCGCGCGATCTGACAGTACTGTTTGCTCCGGGTGGCACCGATGGCACCCTTGCCGCTGCATCAGACCCAGACACCTTGGCGTTCTTTGCCGACCGTGGCGCCCGAGCCAAATACATCACCAGCGTGTGTTCAGGCTCGCTGATCCTGGGGGCAGCAGGATTGCTGCAGGGTTACAAGGCTACCTCCCACTGGTCCTGTCGAGATGCGCTGTCCGGGTTCGGCGCAATTCCGACTGATGCACGCGTAGTACGCGATCGCAACAGGATCACTGGAGCGGGCGTTACCGCAGGCTTGGACTTTGGTTTAGCAATGGTGGCCGAGCTACGGGGCCAGACCTACGCCGAATGCGCGCAGCTGATGAGCGAATACGACCCCGAACCGCCATTCAACGCAGGTTCAATGAAGACGGCACCAGCAGGCGTGAAAGCGGCAATGGCTGAGCTAGTAGCCGACTTCAGTAAAAAAGCTGCTGCTCTGGCGGCCGCAAGTAAGGTGTGAAGACCGAAGCGTAAGCGCCACGCTGAAACCTGCTGAAGGAGCACGCGATACTGTCGGCAGTGCTTAAGAACAAAAGCCGGAACGGTAAAGCGTCCCGGCTTTTGTTTGACCCGGTGAAAAACCCTGCCAAGAGTAAAACACCGAATCAGCTTCAACGTAGCACGGCACCAGAACACCGCCACCCTGCGACAGGATGCCGCACCCCGCACGGCAACCTGCTATCAAAAACCTTCGTGCCGACAGTGCGGCAGACTGTCGCACCTGACAGGTGCCGCCGCTCTCATAGACTCTGGCCTCAAATAAAAACTAAGAGGTTTGTCATGAAAAAAGCTCTGATGATTCTTGCGTGCCTAACAACCGCCAACTTTGCCCAAGCGGCGCAAGATCCGGAGGCCGTGTTCAACCGTGCCTGCCAGATGTGCCATAACGGCCAGTTACCCATGGCACCCAAAAAAGGCGACCATGAAGCCTGGAAGCCGCGACTGGCCCAAGGCAACGAAGTGCTGGTAAAGCATGTGACCGAAGGCTTCAACGCCATGCCGCCGCGCGGCCTGTGCATGGACTGCACGGCTGAGGACTACACGGCTGTGATCGAATATATGTCCAAGTGACCCAGACACCGAGGCCGTGCCAAAGGGTGCGCGCCTTGGTGACACGTTCATGCCGGCGAGCTGGCCGAGCCTGGATTGAAGGCCATCAGCTTGAGCACGCCGCAGCTTATATGGGCAATGCTCGCCCCTGATCCGGGTACATCGATGCTCGCGAATGTGTGCGACGTCTTCCCGTGGCAATCCGCAACGGGCTCTCTAGACTCATCCCAAATCATCTGCAACCACTTCACCCAAGCTGGGGTTAATCGGGTATCGAAGTAGCGGAGTATGCGGCAGGCTGTCGCACCCAGCGTAAACGGGAAGCATTGCTAAACTCGCGCATCGCCCCACTTTAACTGAAGTGACCATCGAGCAAAGGACATGCCCCGACAAGCAGGACGTCGTAACGCCTTCGCGTGGATTCTCTATGCCAGTGTGCTGTTCGCGCTGCTGCATTGCGGTCTGGGGCATGGCCAAGCCAACGGTTTGTTGCTCAACGGCGTAGGCGGGGCTTTTTGTGGCCACTCCGCGACTGCAGTTGGGGCGGTCAGTTTCGATAAATGGCTCGGCGCTACCTTGGGTGGCATATCCACCATTGATTGCCCACTGTGCAGCCATACAGGCTTGGCCATCACCCTGCATTTGGTGGATATGGTGTTCGCCGGGCGAGCCAGCAAGCCCTCACTTCCCATCGCTCCCGCCATTTGGCCTCGCCTGCGCTGGCCGGCAGCCAACCCTCGTGCCTCGCCCGGCCTGTCCTGAATCAACCCAATAGCCGCACCACGCCCTTGGCTCTTATGCACCTGGGGATGTCGCCTCGCGCGTGGAGCATGGCTCGCGTTGCAACTTTTGCATTCAGGAATACCCAGAGCATGAAGAACAAGACTATCTGCTGCGCTGCTGCACTCGCCTTTTCCAGTGGAGCTACACTGGCCCAGACCAACACGGTGGAGTTGGCCGAAACCTCGGTGGTCGGAACCTCGGTCATCGATCAGAACAACGTCGACAGCTTCGGCAGCCTGACCACTGTGGTCGGCCAGGAGCAAATCCGCGACCTCAACGCCCTGGACCTATCCTCGGCCCTGCGTCGTACACCTGGCGTGGTCGTATCGCGCTTCAACCCGGTCGGCTCGTTCGGCGGTGCCGAAGGCGGCGCGGTGTACATCCGTGGCATGGGCGCCAGCCGCCCGGGCAGCGAGATCAAGACCTACATCGACGGCGTGCCGTTCTACATGGGTGTCTGGGGCCACCCACTGCTGGATCTGCTGCCGATCAACGCAATGCAGAGCATCAGCGTTTACAAAGGCCCTCAGCCGCAGAAGTTCGGCAACACCTTCGCGGCCATCGACCTAACACCCAAGGTCGCCGAACAGGGCGACAACCACCATGGGGAGCTGCAACTCACCGGTGGCAGCTTCCGCACGGCCACCGAACAAGCCAGCCTGATTGGCCGGGAAGGTGATTTCGATTACCTGCTGGCCCAGGGTGCAGCCCACTCCGACGGTGACCGCAGTGACGGTGACGGCCGGCTGAACAATGGCATGGCGCGCTTGGGTTATCGGCTGAATGAGAACTGGAGCACCGGGTTGTTGCTGCTGCACGCCAACAACCAGGTATCCGACCCCGGGCAGAAGGGCCTGCCAGAAACCAAGAATGGTGAGTTCAATACCCGCGGCACGCTCGCTTCACTGTCCTTGGCCCACAATCACGAATGGGGCGATGGTAGCCTCAAGGTCTACCACAACGAAGGTCGTGGCTCAGCCCTTGACCAAACGGCCTGGATGGCGACACGATCAGTGATTTCACCCTGCAGGGCATTCGCTGGGAAGAGCAATTGCGCCCGTGGCAAGGCGGCGAAGTGGCCCTGGGCCTGGACATCGACGAGAGCAAGGGCGAGGTCCTCTTCAAGCGCATCGCCCCGGCGCCGCAAGCGAAGTTCGACGCGCCTACTCTGCGCGTGACGTCACCGCACGTTGCAGTCAGCCATGCCTTTGCCCTCAACGACACCTGGACCCTGACTCCATCGGCCGGTGTGCGCACTTATCAGCACAACGTGTTCGACAACGCCACAGCCCCGCACGCGGGCCTGCTGTTGTCTTCGAGCGATGTCGAGTTCCGTGCCAACGCCTCGCGCGGCATCAACTACCCCGGCCTGGAAGCCTCGGTGATGTCAAGCCTGATCCCGGCGCTGGGTGAAACCTGGAAGGATCTCAAACCCGAGAAAGTCGACCACCAGGAACTGGGTGTGCGTTTCAACCCGATCGACAGTGCCACCATTGACCTGGCGGTGTTCAAGGACAAGTTGCAAGACCGCTACCTGTTCGCCTTCCCGCCATCGGTGTCACGTCCGTCGTATATCAACCTGGGTGACTACAACATCAAGGGCGCCGAAGCCACCTGGCAACAGCGCTGGACCAGTAACTGGAGCAGCTTCGTCGGTTTCACCTGGCTCGATCCATCGCTCAAGACCCTGCCCTACGCGCCGCAGAAATCGCTGTCGCTGGGCACCACCTACGAGACCGGGCCTTGGCGCCTGTCGGCTGATGCGCAGTACCAGAAAGACATGTACGTGCTGGCCGAGGAACGCACCGCCGGCGCCAGCAACTTCTCCAAAGTCGATAGCTTCACCGTGGTCAACATGCGCGTGGGCTATGCCATGCCGGCGCTGGGCAAGGTCGGCGAAGTGTTCGTGGCAGTGGAGAACCTGTTTGACCGTGACTACGCCTACCGCACCAACTACCCGATGCCCGGCACTTCGGCGCAACTGGGTGTGAAGATGGGCTTCTGAGCCCGCCACCGGAAGCTGCCGACAACCGTCGGCAGCCTTACAAGGAACAAGCACATGAAAGCACCGATCCTTGCTCTGCTGCTGGCCTGCAGCCCGCTACTGGCCGTGGCCGATACCGCCAGCGAGCAGCAGAGTATCCAGCAACTGATGCGACACAGTTTCGAACGCCCAGATGCGCCGCTGGACGTTGGCCCGGTCACCGTGCAGGGCGACCATGCGGTAGCCGGTTGGTTACAGGACCAGCGCGGCGGTCGCGCTTTGTTGCGTAAAGGGCCTCACGGTTGGCGCGTGGTGTTGTGTGCCGGCGATTCACTGCTCGACCCGGCGACCCTGCGCAGCGCCGGTCTTAATGAACAGGACTCGGCCCAGCTGAACCAGGCAGTGCGCCAGGCCGAAAGTGCCCAGCCAGCCGAGCGGGTCAAGCAGTTCGCGCTGTTCCAGGGCGTGGTCAAGGTCGACAAGGACGCCGCTCACGGCAACCACTGATCCACATCTCCTTGGGCCGGCGGGCTCCGTCTGCTGGTCCCGACTCTTACACCTGCAAAGATTTCCGAGCTACCCCATGCGCAACTTTCCCCTTTTCGCGGCAGCACTGGCCAGCCTGCTGGCTGGCTGCGGCGATCCGCATGCCAGGCCCGAGCCTGGCGAAAACTTGCCCGGTGGCGGCACCACGGTACAACGTGCAGATAAGGATGCCTTCTCGATGCCTGCCGCGAACCTCTCGCCCACCAGGCGGATGGACTTCTTCGTCGGCAACGCCTTCTTTCGCGGTAGCTGGCATACGGCTCGCGATGATCAACGAAAAGGCGGCCGAGTAGGCCTGGGGCCTTTATTCAACACCGATGCCTGCCAGAGTTGCCATACAAAGGATGGCCGTGGTTTCCCGCCTGGAACGGCCAGCAGCACGCCTGCGCTGTCCTCGCTGGTACGCCTGTCGATCCCACCGAGCGCCGAGCAAGCCGCATTGATTGAGCGCCTTGGCGTTGTCCCCGAGCCCACCTACGGGGGGCAACTACAAGATGAAGCCATAGCCGGACACGCGCCGGAAGGTCGAGTCCAATTGCACTATGAACCCTACGCCATCACGCTTGCCGACGGTCAAACGGTCACACTGCGCAAGCCTTCTTTCACCATCGTCCAACTGGGTTATGGGCCGATGCATCCTCAGACGCAAATGTCATTACGCGTAGCACCGCCAATGATCGGGCTTGGATTGCTGGAGGCTATTAGCGACAGCGACTTGGAGCAGAACGCTGCGCTTCAGGCTGACGCCAGCGGCCCGGTGCGTGGTCAACTCAACAAAGTCTGGGACGACTTGCACCAGCAAACACGCATTGGTCGCTTTGGCTGGAAAGCCGGCCAGCCTACGCTGGACCAGCAAAATGCCCACGCCTTTGCTGGAGACATGGGTCTGACCAGCAGCCTGCTGCCCACCGACGACTGTACCGAGCGTCAATCCGCATGCCGCGAGGCGGCCCAAGGAGGAACCCCGGAAGTCAGTGACAAGATTCGCGAACAGGTGCTGTTCTACACCCGTACTCTGGGTGTACCTGCGCGGCGAGATGCCGAGTCACCCCAAGTGCTCAAAGGCAAAGGCATATTCTACGCCGCCGGGTGCGCGGCCTGCCATCGTCCATCCTACGTGACCGGGGAACACGCGCTTCCGGAGCTTTCCGGGCAAAGGATCTTCCCTTACACCGACCTATTGCTGCATGACATGGGTGAAGGGCTGGCCGATCACCGTGGTGAGTTCCTTGCCAATGGCCGGCAGTGGCGAACGCCGCCGCTATGGGGGTTAGGGCTGACCGCCACAGTCAGTGGCCATACACAATTGCTGCACGATGGCCGGGCCCGTGATGTGCTGGAGGCGATCCTGTGGCATGACGGCGAAGCACGTAAGTCACGCGATGCGGTGATCGCGATGGATCGCGGGCGACGCGAGGCGTTGCTGACGTTCCTGAATTCGCTGTGAGATTTTACCTTTGGGCGATGACTTTAACGGACGGTTCCGGCCCCTGAGGCCGGCGCCTACCGTATAGGCCAGTAGCATCGGCATCAGTACGCTGGCCAGGATCAACATCAGCCCCATCGTCTTTTCGCCGCTTGCGGCATTCCAAACGGTCAAGCTGGCCGAGAGCTGCACACTGGAAGGAATGATGAAGGGGAACAAAGCCAGGCCGATGCTGCACAACATCATGACGATGGCCAACCCACTACCGAGCACGGCCATACCTGCTCGCCCCCGCACAACACTGTAGAGGCTCAGGACCGTGCCGCTGAGGGCGAGCAAGGGTGCCAGGCAAGCCAAGGGCCAGGCGCTGAAGTTGCCCTGCCAGCCTGCATTGCCCGGCAGTACAACGCTCAGGCCAGGGCTGCACAGCGTATGGGAGTGGACTGATGCTGCAAGCCTGTAGCCGCGTATATCCGCCGCGAGCCACAGCGCAGCTGCAGTGAAGCCTACCAAGAACACGACACCCGCACGCCATGCAACCTGGCGAGACGCTTGGCGCAAGACGTTACTACCGCGCAGCATCACCCAGGTGGCGCCTAGCTGGCAGAACATGCTTAGGCTGATTACTCCGATGAGCAATGCGAAAGGCCTGAACAGACCAGACAACGTACCGTGAAACTCACTGGCTGCCAGGGCGCAGCGACTGAATGGCAACCCAAGGAAAAGGTTGCCCAGCATGACACCGATCAGCGCGGCGGGTATCAAACCGATTACCAGCGCACTCCAAGCCCCGAACGGTCGCAAAGATGACCCGTTGGATTGGCGCAACAACAAGAGCACACCCATCAGGCCACCACCTACGCAAGGTAGTAAGCCCAGCGATGGCCAAATCACCACAATCGCGGAACACAGGGCTAGCAGCCAGAACAAAGTAATGTGCTGAGGCCAGCTGAACGGTCGAGTCTGTTGCGAAAGAACAGCACTCTGCGCTGCCATGAATGGCGTAAGGACACGCGCCCCCAAGTCCAGACCTTCAAGCAAAGCAAAGCCAATCAGCAGGCCACCGATCAATA
Organism: Pseudomonas sp. p99-361; assembly: GCF_003935475.1. Lineage (NCBI taxonomy): Bacteria > Pseudomonadati > Pseudomonadota > Gammaproteobacteria > Pseudomonadales > Pseudomonadaceae > Pseudomonas > Pseudomonas sp. p99-361. The sequence goes on from NZ_RHQO01000015.1 coordinate 89,144, forward strand.
GCCACCAGACAAATTTCAGCAGTTCGTAGTCCATGGCTGGACTCCCCAGCGTAAGAAAAAGCGGCCCGCCAATGGACGGGCCGCTGTCGTGTGCCTGTACTGCACCGTGGATGGGAAAACGGCATATCAGGCACTTGGAGATGCTAGGCGTTGACGGCGACGCCCCCAACTGCGACGCGCCGCCGCACCCTGGATAAAACCCCAATGATTTGCGTATCGGTGCGTTGGCACAGCATTGCATGCGGCAGAATGTCGCATGACAGGTCTTTGAAATGACCGACATCACACAGGATTAACAGCAACTATACTTTTCTCCTTGGCAACATTAATGACGGAATTCCGTCATAGATAACCGCTAAGGAGTACTCGATGAAATCGATCCCGAGTTTCGGTCTCGGCAAGGGCAAACGTCTGATAATCGGCATACTGCTGGCTGGTTTTGGCACTGCCGCGCTGGCCGATGTCAACGTCACGGTTGAAGACGCCTGGGTCAGGGCGTCGGTACCGGGTCAAGCTGCCACTGGTGCCTTCATGCGTCTTACTGCAAGCGAGGACGCAAAACTTACGGCAGCGAGTTCGCCAGTGGCAGGTACCGTAGAAATACATGAGATGCATATGAAGGGCGATGTGATGAGCATGGCTCGCGTTACAAGTATCGACCTCCCAGCAGGCAAGTCAGTGTCGCTCGATACTCATGGCTACCACATCATGCTGATCAACCCGAAAGCGCCGATCGAAGCCGGCGCGACAGTACCGCTGACCCTGACGGTGGTTGACGGTGGTGGCAAGCAGACCTCGGTCAAGGTCGATGCCAAGGTACGTCCTCTGGCCAGCGGCGAAGAGGACATGCCGCACTAACAGTGCACTTTATGGCCAAAATTCACCAGGGGCTGGCGAGCCTGACCCAACATGGGCATCTCCAGCCGCTGCTGCAGCACTTCGGTCTCTGCAGTTTCCACCAATTCGAGGATCAGCAGGCAACGTTTGTGATATCGCATGCCTGCCTCCGTCAAGGCAATTCGGCGTGTGGTGCGATTCAGCAGCCGGGTTGTCAGGTGCGCCTCAAGGCTGGAGAGTATTCGGGAAACGCTGGCAATGCTGGTATCCAGGCGCTCAGCCGCACTGGTCAGGCTTCCTGCCTGGACAACGCAACTGAACACACGCATGGCTTGGAGTACATCCATAGTCGCTATCTCGGTTGAATTTGAGTTCACAGGGAGAGCGGGGCTGCTCAAGGCTGCCCCGAGCGTAATCAAGGCTTAGCCGGGCACTGGTAGCCAGCGCCGAAACCGGCTCCCTCCTTTTGCGCTAAGCGGACTCCAGGAGAACTCCCAAGGTGGTGGTGGCAGGTCCTCAACCTCGTCCCACGTCGACATCAGCGGCCGTGCGCCAGACTTCCACTCCACTATTCGTTCGCCCAAAGGCTGCCACGCCAGGACCAGGCCACGAGCCTGCGACACGTCGGTGGTTACCCAAAGCGCTGCGGCGGCCACCATAAGCGCTTCGATATGCTCCTCAGTCACCCGGGACTTGTACGGTGAGCTCAGCAACCAACGGCAGACACTGATGTAATACGTCCAGTCCAGCGTCGGATGGTGCCGATAGGCCCAGGTCATGAAGCGCCGGAACAGCTCCAAGCCTTCTGGTGGATCGAGCTTGAGCAGGCTTGGGCAGACATCGAACAAGGTGTGCCAATAAGGCAACAGGCGCGCATCAAGGGTGACGAAGCTGCGGGCATTACAGGGATAGTCGGGAAACGGCAAAAGAAAATCGCCATTACGCGAAGCGCGAACAGCGGGCTCCAGCAGAGCGGAAGAGATCATCACACGAGTCATCGTGTTCTCCTGGATACAGATAGCCTTCGACATGCCGGTGTCCCCGTTCAGAGGCACGGCATGGGTTCCTTGTCAGGTCAGGCGATCAGCATCGGGGAGGCACGTGGGTTTATCGACGGCCAGCAGTGCCGAGGCGAGCATGCCAGGGAGACCAGCACCAGCGCGGTCTGCAACGCCTGGACAGGTACCGTGGCCAAAACCAAGGCGGCAGGCAGCGGCGCCGGGCCTCCCTGCGCGCAGCAGCAGTGTCCAGGATCGGATGCCTTCGGGCTGAGGTTCCCGTCCTTGTCTGCAAGAGCTGGCTGCACACCACCCGACGAGCAGTAGCTGCCCGCCAGCAGTTGGGCCAGGCTCAAGTCGCCCAAGGTGCTGGCCATAGGCAATGCCAGCATCTTGAGCAACATAGCCAGCAGTGCCGCGACCCAGAGGTTATCCCAGGTACGCGGGCGCAGGCCGCAGCGGTTCATGTTCACGCCTCGGCAGATTGCGAGGGCGTGGAGATCCAATCGGGCATGATGGTTTCTCTCCAACGACGGTGATGTGAGCCGCAAGGTCCGTCAGGGATATACCGCAGGCATACGTCACGGACCCGCCAACCGGAAAGCGGGCAGAGGCCCGCCCTAGCGCCAGGGCGCAGGCAGCGTCAGAGAGGGGAAGCGCGGGGGTTGGCCGAAGGCCAGCAATAGCGCGGAGGCGCTTGGCTGCGGACCTCGCGCATGATCGGACGGTGATTAGCACTGGCCAGCAGCCAAGCGACACCGATCAGGAATACCAAGGTGAGAAAAGCTGCCGAGCCCATCGGGCAACTGAATGGGATACTCAAGTCGCCCGTCAGAGCGCCGTCCTGCTTGGCCTTCAGTGAGGCGATGTCGCCACCGAGGCTGCAGAATGCGCCGCCGAACCCATTCAGCGCCAGCCCCAATGCCTGCCCGTGGGCAAGGCCACAGCCAAGCACATTGAACAGGACACAGAAATACAGTGCCCAGACAATGAGGGGTCGGTTTGAAGGCGGACGATTCATGGGCAGCGACTCTAGCATCGAATACTGCAAGCTTGAAGCTCGACATTCGACTTGCACTCAGTGCGACAGAGCGCCACACCACAAGCCAATACCACCGTAAAAGATCTACAGGCCAGTTGCCGGGACAGATTGTCGCAGTTGGTCTCATGCGGCCCTGTCATTACAGTGGCGCCGCCATCGCGATGGCCCCAGAACCTTTCTTACACCCTCGCGCAGAACCGATCAGGACCCGGCCCCTGCATCCTGAAACTGGCGCTCTTGCGCGCTGCCCCGTGAGGCTTTCCATCATCATGAACGTGCTCGATGCGCTAGACCTGGCTCGAATCCAGTTCGCCTTCACTGTTTCCTTCCACATCCTGTTCCCCGCTATCACCATCGGCCTTGCCAGTTACCTGGCAGTACTCGAAGGGCTGTGGCTGCGTTCGAACCAGCAGGTCTACCGTGACCTCTACCACTTCTGGTCGAAAATCTTCGCCGTCAATTTCGGAATGGGCGTGGTGTCCGGCCTGGTCATGGCTTACCAGTTCGGCACCAACTGGAGCCGGTTCTCCGACTTCGCCGGCGCGGTTACCGGCCCATTGCTGACCTATGAAGTCCTCACCGCGTTCTTCCTGGAAGCAGGCTTCCTTGGCGTCATGCTGTTTGGCTGGAACCGTGTCGGCCGTGGCTTGCACTTCTTCTCCACGGTGATGGTCGCGCTCGGCACGCTGGTCTCAACCTTCTGGATTCTCGCCTCCAACAGCTGGATGCAGACGCCCCAAGGCTATGAAATTGTCGATGGCCGGGTGATTCCGGTGGACTGGCTGGCCGTCATCTTCAACCCTTCATTTCCCTATCGGCTGATGCACATGGCCACTGCCGCATTCGTTGCCACGGCCTTCTTCGTCGGCGCTTCGGCGGCCTGGCACCTGCTGCGCGGGCGTGACAACCCGGCCATCCGCAAGATGCTGTCGATGGCCATGTGGATGGCCCTGATCGTGGCGCCGGTGCAGGCGATCATTGGCGACTTCCATGGCCTTAACACCCTCAAGCACCAGCCGGTGAAAATCGCCGCGATCGAGGGCCATTGGGAGAACAAACCGGGTGAGCCAACACCGTTGATCCTGTTCGGCATCCCCGACATGAAGGCCGAAACCACGCGTTTCAAGATCGAAATCCCTGCTCTTGGCAGCCTGATCCTGACCCACAGCCTGGACAAACAGGTACCGGCGATGAAGGAGTTCCCGCCAGAGGACCGTCCCAACTCGACCATTGTGTTCTGGTCGTTCCGCGTCATGGTCGGCCTCGGGTTGCTGATGATCTTCGTCGGCCTGTGGAGCCTGTGGCTGCGCAAGCGCGGCACGCTCTACACCTCGCGCCCGTTCCTGTACCTGACATTGTGGATGGGGCCGTCGGGACTGATCGCCATTCTCGCCGGCTGGTTCACTACCGAAATCGGCCGCCAGCCGTGGGTGATGTACGGCTTGCAACGCACTGCCGATGGTGTGTCGAACCATGACGCCACCCAGCTCAGCATCACCTTGGTCGCGTTCGTGGTGGTCTATTTCGCCCTGTTCGGCACCGGCCTCGGCTACATGATGCGCCTCGTGCGCAAAGGACCAAAACCTGGCGAGGGCGACCACCACACCCCAGGCGGCCCAGGCCAGCAACATACCCCGGCGCGGCCGCTGTCCGCCGCCGACGATTACCAGGCAGAGGTGAACTGACATGGGCATCGACCTTCCACTGATCTGGGCGGTGATCATCATCTTCGGTGTGATGATGTATGTGGTGATGGATGGCTTCGACCTGGGGATCGGCATGCTCTTCCCTTTCGTCAAGGACGCGCGTGACCGTGATGTGATGATGAACACCGTCGCCCCGGTATGGGACGGCAACGAAACCTGGCTGATCCTCGGCGGTGCAGCGCTGTTCGGCGCCTTCCCGCTAGCCTACGCGGTGGTGCTGGAGGCGCTTTACCTGCCGCTGATCCTGATGCTGATCGGCCTGATCTTCCGGGGCGTGGCGTTTGAATTCCGCTTCAAGGCCAAACCCGCCAAGCGCCACCTCTGGGACAAGGCCTTCATCTGGGGCTCGCTGGTCGCGACCTTTTCCCAAGGTGTTGCCCTGGGCGCCTTTATCGAAGGCATCAAAGTGGTCGAGCGCAAATACGCTGGAGGTGCACTCGACTGGCTCACGCCGTTCAGCCTGTTCTGCGGGCTGGGTCTGGTAGTCGCCTACACCCTGCTCGGTTGCACCTGGCTGGTGATGAAGACCGAAGGGCCGTTGCAGCAGCGCATGCACGATGTTGCCAGGCCCCTGGCGCTGGTGCTGCTGGTGGTGGTCGCCGTGGTCAGCCTGTGGACACCGCTGGCCTACCCGCAAATCGCCGCCCGATGGTTCAGCATGCCTAACCTGTTCTGGTTCATGCCGGTGCCGATCCTGGTGCTGGTGACGTTCTACGGGCTGCTACGTGCCGTGGCACGCAACGCGCACTACACGCCGTTCTTGCTGACCCTGGCACTGATCTTCCTGGGCTATAGCGGGCTGGGCATCAGCCTGTGGCCAAACATCATTCCGCCGTCGATCAGCATCTGGGAGGCCGCAGCGCCGCCGCAGAGCCAAGGCTTCATGCTGGTGGGCACACTGTTCATCCTGCCTATCATCCTCGGCTACACGTTCTGGAGCTATTACGTGTTCCGCGGCAAGGTGACCCATGAAGACGGCTATCACTAGGAGCCCAACGTGATGACACCCAGTGTGAAGCAACCGATGTGGCGCCGCCTTGCCTGGCTGGTGCTGATCTGGGCAGGCAGCGTGGCAGCGCTGGGTCTGTTCGCTTGGCTGATTCAACTGTTCATGATGGCCGCCGGCATGCGCAGCCATTGAGCCCTCACCGTGGTGCGCCTGCGACAAAAAGGCGCACCACGGAACTTGTCTAGCCCGCAACGGATGCGGCTTAATGCGCGCCATATTCGTTCGGGTGACTCATGCTTTCACGTGCACGTGCACATCTTTGTCTGCTCGCCTGCTTCGCCGTGCTGTTCAACCTGCTGGCGATGCCGCTCGACCGTGCCTTGCAAACACCCCGTATCGACAGCCAATCGCTGATTTTCGGCAGCTTCTGCAGCTTGCACGGCGCGCAGAGCCTGCCCAAGTCACTGCTGGCCCAGCTCAAGGCCGAGCTGCCGCAACTCGATGATCAGCCGGAAATGAAACACCAGGCTGGCGACTGCTGCTGTGGCCATGCCGGGCATGCCTTATTGGCCAGCGACTATTATCGTCACCTGTTCCCCCGCTTCTGGCCCGATGCACTCCTGCTCGGTGACAGCCACAGGTTGCCACTGCCACGCGAGCAGTGGCCAAAGCTGAACCCCCGCGCCTCTCCCCTGGCCTGACCCGTCGCTGATTGCCAACGGCTGCCCCGTGACCTGCGGTGCGTAGCCCTGCCCGACTGTCTAGCCAGGAAATCTTCCATGCCTGCGTTCCGTTGCACCGCACGCGCTGTCCTGCCCGTGCTCGCTTTGTTCAGCCCCCTGTCATTGGCCGTTGCCGAAACACTGCCCGCTGAAAACTCCACCCTCACCCTCGGTGCGGTCACCGTAACCGGCACCGAAAGCGGCCCGCTGGCCACCAGCAGCGTGCTCAGCTCGGTGGACATCCTGGGGGGTGATATCCTTGAAAAAATGCCCGTGACCTACAGTTGGGAACTGTTCAGCCGCGCGCCAGGTGTGATGCTGACCGAGTTCAACCAGGGCACCACCTCGGGCAAACTGTCGTTTCGCGGTTTCAATGGCGAAGGCGAAGTGAACGCGGTGAAGTTGCTGATCGATGGCATCCCCAGCAACACCAACGACGGCAACATGCCCTTCATCGACTCGGTGTTCCCCATGGACATCGACAGCATCGAAGTGGTGCGTGGCACCAGCGACCCACGCTACGGCCTGAACAACATCGCCGGCAACGTCAACATCAACACCCGCACCGGTGGCAACTACAACAAGGCGCGCGTGCGCTACGGCAGCTTCAACACCCGCGAAGTGCAACTGGCCAAGGGCATCGAGACCAGCAACTGGACGCAGAACTATTTCTTCGGCCGCCAGCAGGTCGACGGCTATCGTGACCACGCCGACACCGAACGCTACAGCTTCGGCGGCAAGTGGTTCTATACCCCAGACGATGGCAGCTATCGCCTAGGCCTCATCGCCCGCCACTACGAGTCCGAAGCCCAGGAGGCCGGCTACCTGACCGAGGATGACGCCCGCCACCATCCGCGTATGAGCAACGACTACAACGCCACGGACAAAGGTACGCGGCGAATGAACCAGGTCAGCGTGCACTTCGACACCGACCTGGCCGAGACACTGTCCTGGTCGGCCAAGACCTACCTCAACACCTACGATGACCGTCGCTGGACCCAGTACTGGCGCACTAGCTCACAGCAGGAGCGCGACACCTACGAAGACCAGTACGGTGCCATCACCTCGCTGACCTGGCGACCCCAGGTGGACTGGCTGCACGCCTTCGCCCTGGAAGGTGGCAGCGATGTGCAAAAGCAACAGAACCGCAGCGAGCGCTATCGCACCGTGGAGCGTGTACGCCAGGC